>DIDI01000021.1:15221-59119 GCA_002418055.1 Lactobacillus sp. UBA5804
GCGTAAATCTTTAACAAAGGAGCGCCCGACTGGCAACTTTTGATTATTGGTGAGGGTAACCTGATAAGTATGATTAAACCAAGGTTGAATCTCCCGAATCGCACTGATGCGGACGATGGCGCTGCGATGGATTTGCAGAAATTGTTGGGGGTTAAGGCGCTGTTTGAGCCAGCTTAAGGTTTCGCGTGATTGATAATCCCCCTTGCTGGTGGCAATGGTGAGCACATTGGCTTCAACGACTGCAGAAAGGATCGTTACTACTTGGATGACGGTGGTTTTTTCTGCTTGAGTGGTGGTAATCACCTTGGGGTAGTCGGAGGCAGGGATTACCTTAGTTTGGTGATCGTTGAGCCGTTTGATGGCTTTGGCGACTGCCTGATTAATCCGTTCCTGTTCAAAGGGCTTGAGGACATAATCGACGGCGTCAATGTTAAAGGCATCAACGGCAAAGTTATCATAAGCGGTCGCGAAAATGACGAGTGGTGGTTGGGCGAGATGCTGTAATTCATTGGCGAGGGAAAAACCATTTTCTTCGTTTAATTCGATATCGAGAAAGAGTAAATCGGCTGGTTGTTTAACGAGTTGCTGTAACGCGTCCGCTGATCCTTCGGCTTCCCGGATATCAGTGATGGCGGGATTTTGGCGTAATAAATAGGCGAGTTCATTACGTGATAAGGGTTCATCATCGACAATTAGAACTTTCATAATTAGGCCTCCGAATCGTTAAAAATAGAGTTGGGTAAAGCTTTTGCCTGCAAGGGGATTAACATGCTAACGTTTGTCCCGTGCGAATTACTTTTGATTTGCAAGGCAGCACTACGACCGTATAAACCAATTAGCCGCCGATTCAAGTTAACTAACGCTGTTCCTGTCCCTGTGCTCGAAGTCATGACTTCTTGGCCCAGTTTATGGATGAGTTCTGGCGGGATGCCAACCCCGTTATCAGCAACCGACAGGCGCATTTGCTTACCTTGTGGCAATACACTGATGATAATTTGATTATTTTGTTTGTGGCCCACAAAGGCATGCAGAATGGCATTTTCGACGAGGACCTGCAAACAGAAGGGGGGTACTTTGACATCATCTTTCGTCTGTAAGCGGTAAACTACCTGATATTTATCCGGGAAACGAGTTTGTTCTAGTGACATGTAAGAATTGACGTGCTCACACTCTTGTTTCAGTGAGATTTGGGTTTCACGCACCCCTTGTAAACTAGAGCGGAAGAAGGTGCTGAGTTGCATTAAGGCAGCGCGTGCTTTGGTGACATCAGTCCGCATGAGTGCGCTCACCGTGTTAATGGCATTGAAGAAAAAGTGGGGGTTGATTTGGGCCTGTAAGGACTTGATTTCGGCATCACGCACCAGCTTCGACTGTTCTTCAGCCACCCCGAGAGCCAGTTGACTACAAAAAATCGAGGCGAGTCCACCTGCCAGGTTTTTTTCAACGGAAGTTAACTTTTCCGCCTTGGTGAAATACATTTTAAGTGCCCCAATAGTCTGATGATCAATTTTAAGTGGNNCGATAGGCATAGCGCGCTTGACCACTGGCAATCACGTGCTTAGAAAGGTCAGTCAGTACCGCCTCTTGGGCCAGATGATGATCTTGACCAGCTCCCACATGGGCGAGGACGTTGACCCGGTCGGTAATGCCGACCGCATCAAAATTGGTATAAGTTTTAATAATTTCACAGGCCTTTAGGGCAGAATTGGCGTTCAGCCCTTGGCGAAAATACGGCAGCGTTTTATCGGCGAGACTTAAGACATCGCGGGTTTGGACGGCCATTAATTGTTGTTCATTACTCAAATAAGCATTAATAATGGAAATAAAGACGAAGGCCCCAATGCTATTGAGCAGCATCATGGGGACCATAATGAGTTTCACGAGGGCGAGCCCGCTAAAGACCGCAATAAAGCCCATCTGAATGGCTTCAGCCGCAATGCCTAGCAGGGCACTAATCCATGGTGCGGGGTAGGTCTTAGCCCGCTTGAGCCAGCGACCACTGAAACCTGTGAAGAGTCCGACCAGAATCGAGCTAATAATATAAAAGTAGTCTGAAAAGTTTCCCTGTAATACCCGGTGAATCCCACCAAATAGACCGACAAAGCCCCCCACTAAGGGTCCACCAACAATCCCAGCTACCGAGATGACCAGTGTTCTCGTGTTGGCAATCGAGTCAGATTGTGGCAGCGTAGTCAAAAACGGCGTTTGAATCAGGGTATTGTCATGGGTAATTTCCACCCCAGTGAGGTTGGAAATAACGGTAAAGATGGTAAAAATGATAATTAGCGTTAGCCTAGCATGCCAGCTATTATCATTGATGACTTTACGAAAAAAACGGACATTAACGAGTAAAAAGGCAAGCACTAAAATGATGCCAAGTCGCTGTAATAATAGGACAAATAACGTAAACAAGAGACTGCCTCCTAAGGCTGGCTAGGCACATCCGCGAGTTGAATGCCTTTTTGAGCTAAATTAGTGATGCAACTGATGAGATAATGGTGGTCGTGTTCAAGATAAATTGGGTGCCGTATGGGCACTGGCACAACCTCTGAATAAGGCGAACAGTGCTGGCCGCGATAGCAAGGATCTAACCATTTAGGGTCGGGATGATAACCACGTTGCCGCATTTCCGCCATGACCAAACAATGAAATTGGTATAAACGATAAGGCGAATGCTGAAAAACATAATTGACGGTTGCATGGGGGCGTCCCCAACCATTTCCTCGCAAAGCTGCTAATTCACGGTGCTGCCCCAGCAATTGTTGACGCGGTAAGCTTGAAATTAATGCTTCATGCCATAAGCGCATGTGTTTCCTACTTTCTAATGTTAATGATTAATTCCATTTAATTCCTTTTAGTCAGTAGAAAGCAAGTGGTATGGTTTCAGTTAAGAAAAAAATTTATCTGTCTGAATCAGGGGACAAAAATATCCCAGCCACTTCCGATGGTTGGGATATTTTTTGCTTCAAGCCACGTATCCAAAGCGACTGGTTTGCAATTGGCGTCTTGGCAAAAAAGGGACACGTGGCCGAAAGCCTAATATAAGGAATTAATCTGTGCAATCGCTTTGCCAGGGTTAGCATTTGATAGAATTGACGAAATCATTGATAGACCGGCGGCACCTGTCGTTAAAACATTAGCGCTATTGGCAACGTCAATTCCACCAATGGCTACAACCGGATGCTTGCTACGTTGCACGAGCTGACTTAATCCGGCTAAGCCAATCACTGGATCCGCGTCTGCTTTTGACTGAGTCGCAAAAATAGGACCACTACCAATATAGTCAACTTTTAGGGTATTGGCATAGTCAATTTGAGCTAAAGTGTGGCAAGAATAGCCGACTATCCAATCTGGAGCTACTTCTGCTAAGACCCGCTCGATTGCTTCATCGCTTTGACCAACGTGAATCCCGTCGGCATCAATGGCTTTAGCTAACTTTAAGTCGTCATCAACGAGGAGGGGAACCTGATAGTTACGCGTTAGTTGGCGTAATAATTTACCGAGGGTGACTTTATCTGACCAATCGAGGGTACTGGTGCCTTTTTCACGAAATTGCAAGGCGCTAATCCCCATTCGTAAGGTTAAGGCAACTTTCGCAATGAATTCCTCAGGATCGTGGTTCACGTCCTGGCTACCACCAACGAGATAGCATTTTAACATTTCCGGTGTAAATGACATGGCATCCTCCTTTTTAGCAGGCCCAATGATTTAAAGGACCATGACCGTGCCCAACTTGAATGGTGTCACGAATTGTCGCTGTTACGTAGGCTTTACCCACACGAATGGCTTCTGTTAAAGTAAGCCCTTTGGCTAATTCAGCAGCGATACAAGCAGAAATCGTATCACCCGTGCCATGAGTGCGTTTAGTTGCGAGCCGCGGTGATGACATCCAGAAATGGCTGCCATCTGCTAATAACACCAAGTCTTCAGCGGCAGCATCGTTGGTCATATGACCACCCTTAACCAAGACATTTTTAGCGCCCAAGTGTTGGAGCTGTTTGGCAATAATGATGAGATCATCATTACTCTGAGCCGTTAAACCCGTCAGGGCCTCAGCTTCTGGCAAGTTAGGAGTGAGCAGAGTTGCCAGTGGTAATAAATCACGTTTAACGGCACTAACTGCTCCTGGCGTTAATAAACTGGCACCGCCTTTGGCGACCATCACGGGGTCGACAATAATTGGTCCGAGGGCATACCGTTTGAGGTTGGCAACGACTGCTTCAACGGTCGTGGTATCGGCCAGCATCCCGGTTTTACAAGCCTTGATAGCTAGGTCACTTGCAATCGCTGCAAATTGCGCATCAATCATTTTGGGTGGTAATGCCAGCGCATCATTCACGCCTAACGTATTTTGCGCAGTAATGGCGACGAGGACGCTCGCCCCATAGACATGGCGCATCTGCATGGTTTTTAAATCGGCTTGCATGCCGGCGCCACCGCTGCTGTCTGATCCTGCAATCGAAAGTGCTTGGGGAAAGTCATTAAGCATGGATGGCCTCCTTCAGGGTGGTTTGCAGGTGCTGTGCGGTAGCGTGGTTGAGAGTGTAGAGCTGGTTAAGTAAAGCATCATACCAAGCATTAGGCTCGATGGCACAAAAAGCGCCAATCATACTCGATAACATATCCCCAGTCCCCACATGCACTGCAAATAGAGGCGTTCCAAATGGAACTTCAATAACGTGATCACCATCAGTGATGATATCAGTGGCACCGGTAAGAACAGTAATACAGTGATATTTGCGAGCGCAAGCTTGGGCAATCGCTGTTACATCCCCGCTGCCATCACCGGCATCAATCCCGTGTCCTTGCCAATCGGCACCGGCAAGATGGGCGATTTCACCTGCGTTGCCACGGATGACGGCAAATTGATAATTTGCTAACAGCTGACTAACAACTTGTGACCGGTAGCGACTAGCACCACAAGCAACTGGATCAAGCACCAATGGCACTTTGCCATTAGCCGCCGTTAGAACGGCTTGCATTTGCTTAAAACTGTTAGCATTAACGGTCCCAATATTAATGACAACCGCTTGGGCAATCTTCACCAGATCACTGGCTTCTTCGCCGGCAGTCGACATAATCGGAGAAGCGCCTAAGACATTGAGACCATTGGCAACATCAGCTGGTGTGACCATATTAGCAATATTTAAGACCACGGGATTTGTGGCTTTAATTTGATCGATGAGGGTTAATTTCATGAATAAGCTCCTTATATTTAAGCATCAAAAAATCCGTAAACCTGCGGATAGGCCTACGGATGAAAGTTAACGCTTCATTCATGGTACTTCCCTCCGCAAGCATAGACTTAACAGGTTCGAAGGGTTCACACACTGTGTATCTCAGTCCAATTGGACACCCCTAGTACAATTCTTAATAGCGTCATTGTAGCAAAGCCTAGACGCTTTGTCTAGGCCAGTCCGTTAATCATCAATTTCAAGAATCTTACCGGTCGCCGCAACTAGTTTAACTTCACGTTCATGATGGGGAGCCTTGACGCTGACTTCCCAATAAGTGATCCCATCATCGTGTTCTAGCGACCATTTAGTAGCGCGTCCGCTCCCAACAGCCTTTTCAGCTCGTTTAGTGGCCTCTTTCAGCGTCAGCAATTTGTTAAGTACTAAGCCATCTTCGCGTTTAGCATGACCACCTTGCTCGTCCGCATCTAGTCGCTCCTGCCACTTGTTGAGCACTTTTCCGCTGTGAGCATCAAGCGCTAAAGTGTAAGCGTGGGTTTGGTCAACCCCCTCAAGCTCGTAAGTGTAATGGCTTCGCCCTAATTTGGGCTCTAATTCAATCCCTGTAAGGGTTGCTTGCGGATAGTGCCGCTGGTAACGGTCAATTGCTGCTTTGATCGTTATTTTAGGTAAAGTGGTGGCTGAGGTCGGGGTCTTGCGACTGGACGAGGCTACTTCAGCTTTTTCAGGATGCTCGGCGGCTGGCTTTTGGCAGCCAGCTAGGCATAGGAGTAGGCCAAGACTTAATATCGCGAGTAAGTTTTTTTCAAGGGAAGCTCCTTTCTGAAATTAACGTGATTAAGTTATACTTAAGTTTAACTTAGTCAGCAGATAGTTGTCTATCAAGGTTACTTGTAGGCATGAAAGGGGTATCAAGATGAAAATTGGCATTGTCGGTGCCGGACAAATGGGGACGGCCCTTATTCGCGGGTTTATGCGGGCAGGGCAGCATTCGCCATCAGCCGTTACGCTATTAGTTAAGAATCCGCCGAATCCTCGGGTGGATCGTTTGCAAGCTGAATTAGGTTTTGCTTTAACCAGTGATGATACGGTATTTGCTAAGGCGGGGTTAGATGCGGTGATTTTGACGACCCCAGCCCCCTTAACCAAGGCGATTGTAGCCAAATTGGTTGACCAGGGACTGAGCGCTGGCACGTTGTTATTATCAGCTGCGGCTGGTGTGACTGTCGCAGCGCTACATGACATTGCGCCTAACTATCCGGTAATTACTTTTATTCCTAATATTCCAGTAGCAGTTAATCAGGGAACGATCACGCTTGCGAAAGATGCCGAAACGGATCCGGTCCAACTCGCCCAAGCTAAGCAGTTATTCGCCTTATTAGGGACCGTGGTCGTGGTTAAGGCGTCCCAATTAAATATTGCTGGGACGCTAAGTGGCTGTGGTCCGGCTTTTGTCGATATCTTCATGGCTGCCATGAGTGATGCCGCTGTCGCAGCGGGCTTAGATCGCCCAACGGCGCAGCAACTGATTGCTAGTATGGTGGCTGGCAGTGGTCAGCTAGCAGCCAATAGTCAACAATCTTTTTCAGATTTAGCGGGTCTAGTGACTTCTCCTGGTGGCACAACCATTCAGGGCGTTTTGGCACTGGAAGCACATCAGTTCCGACATGCGATTATTCAAGCAGTGCTAGCAGCAAATCGTTAAATTTCAGACGAGCCTTAATGATTAATCAGCATTAAGGCTTTTTTGATTGCCTAAAAAGTGTCGGCAATTTCGCATTTTAATTGCGGGCTAACCACTTTGACATAGCGCTAATATAGCTTAAAATAAGGGTGTCAGAGTAATTTTGATGTGTCAACCAGGAGGTGAAATGATGGTAGTACCAATTCATATTTATTCAGAAATCGGTCCCCTAAAAACCGTTTTGTTGAAACGCCCAGGACAGGAAATAGAAAATTTTACACCGGAAATGATGACCAGATTATTGTTTGATGATATTCCATATTTGCCTACGGCTCAAAAGGAACATGACGCTTTTGCCAAGGTGCTGCAGGCAGAAGGGGTTGAGGTTTTATATTTGGATGACTTGCTTGCGCAAGCATTAACCACCGATGCGCAAAAGGATCAATTCCTCACTCAATTTTTGCATGAATCAGAATTAGGCCCAGGTGCAATGTTTGAGACGATTAAGGATCATTTATTAGGGCTTGAGACACCCGCGATGATTCAGCAGCTAATTGCGGGAATTCGCAAAAATGCATTGGCTTTTAAACCCACTAACCTTACCAGTTTTGCTGAAGCATCAGACTATCCGTTCTACTTGGATCCCATGCCCAATCTGTATTTTACGCGTGATCCAGCAGCGGCAATTGGTGAAGGTTTAACAATTAACCACCTCACTTTTGCAGCGCGTCAGCGTGAATCATTATTCATGGAGACGATTATCAGGCAGCATCCCCGTTTTGCACACCAGGGGTTACAAGTTTGGCGTAATCGTAATCATGGTACGCGGATTGAAGGCGGTGATGAGCTGGTGCTGAATCACCATACGGTAGCGATTGGGGTATCGCAACGTACCTCCGCTTATGCGATTCAAGATATTGCCCGTAGTTTGTTCAGTCATGACAGTGGGTTTGATACCGTGATTGCCATTGATATTCCTAAGAATCATGCCATGATGCACCTAGATACTGTCTTCACCATGATTAACCATGATCAATTTACCGTCCATCCGGGAATTCTAGGCGAGGGCGGCAAGATTGATACGTGGACGTTGCGCCCAAGCGACAATGCCGATGGTTATCGCATTACCCATAGTCAAGATTTACGAGCTGTTTTAAAAGCCGCTTTAGGCGTGAGTGAACTGGATTTACTCCCAACTGGTGGCGGGGATGAGATTATCGCTGGTCGTGAGCAGTGGAATGATGGGTCTAACACCTTAGCGCTTGCACCTGGTGTGGTCGTGACCTATGACCGCAATTATATATCGAACCAGTTAATGCGTCAGCATGGTATTCGGGTGATTGAAATACCATCTAGTGAATTGTCACGCGGCCGTGGTGGTCCAAGATGTATGAGTATGCCGCTGATTCGCGCCGATTTGGCGCGTTAGGTTGGGTATGAGAACCTTACCAAGTAAACAATTTGAGGCATCGCAGTTGCAGGGCAGGAGCTTTCTTGCTTGCAAAGATTTTACCCCAGCAGAAATTAATTATTTAGTGGATTTTTCCTTACATTTAAAGCAATGAAGCAGCGGAGATTGCCACACCACTATTTGGAAGGTAAGAATATGGCCTTACTTTTTTACCAAAACGTCGACGCGGACTAGGGCGGCTTTTACGGTAGCAGCGGTCGATTTAGGCGCGCAACCTGAGTTCATGGGAGCTAATGATTTGCAGTTAGGTAATAAAGAATCCATTGCCGATACTGCAAAAGTCTTAGGCCGGATGTTTGATGGCATTGAGTATCGCGGCTTTGCCCATGCGGATGTGACGGCGCTAGCAAAATATGCTGGGGTGCCCGTCTGGAATGGTTTAACTGATCAGTGGCACCCGACACAAATGATTGCGGACTTTATGACATTTAAAGAAAACTTTGGTCACTTGCAAGGTATCAATTTAACGTTCGTGGGGGATGGGCGTAATAATGTCGCTAATGACTTACTCGTAACTGGCAGTATGTTAGGCGTTAACGTGCGTATTTTAGCCCCGCAGACTTTGCAACCGGCGCCAGAAGTCGTTGCCCTCGCCAAGCAATTTGCCGCGCAGACAGGTGCTAAATTCTTGATTACGGATGACCTTAAGCAAGGGGTAGCGGGCACCAATGTGATTTATACCGATGTCTGGGTTTCCATGGGCGAAGATAATTGGGAAGAGCGGGTTAAAGCCTTAAAGCCTTACCAAGTTAACCAGGCGATGCTAGCTGCGACAGGGACACCGGATGATCAGCTCATTTTTATGCACTGTTTACCTGCTTTTCATGACACGCAGACGACTTATGGCCAAGAAATTGCCCGCAAATATGGCATTACAGAAATGGAAGTGACGGATGAAGTCTTCCAATCACCGCTAGCACGGCAATTTGAAGAAGCTAAAAATCGGCTGCACGCCATCAAGGCCATTATGGCGGCAACTTTGGGTGATTTGTTTATTCCTAGAATTTAAACTTGATTGGAAAAAACTAAGGAGAAACGAAGATGGCTGGGAGAAAAATTGTGGTGGCTTTAGGCGGCAATGCCATCTTGAGTCCTGATCCGAGTGCAGCTGCGCAATTGGCGGCCGTTAAAGCGACCGCAAAGCAATTAGTCAAATTGGTGCAGCAAGGCAATGACTTGATTATCACTCACGGCAATGGCCCGCAGGTCGGCAATCTCTTATTACAGTTTGCGCAAGGAAGTAGTCCGAGCAATCCGCCCATGCCACTCGATGTGGCCGATGCAATGACTACAGGAACAACAGCAACATCCTAAATATACTTATCGGGAAGATGCCGGGCGGGGCTAGTGTTACAACAGCTGCGTAAAGATGATGTGATTACCCGTCTGCATCGACAAATTACGTTTTTAAAATAATGTTTTTATAAAACCGCTTACTTTTAGTGAAAAAAACTATGTTATATTATTCACGAAGGAAGTGCATGAAGATGACGAGTGTCAAAGCAGCAGTACTGTACGGTGCAAGAAGTTTGAAGTTTGAGCGGCGAGATATTCCGGATCCAATAGATGATGAAGTTCAAATTAAGGTGGCGTTTAATGGGATTTGTGGGAGTGATATCCATGAATATTTGGATGGCATGGACTTGGCCACGATGCCACACCCATTGACCAAAATGAAGGCACCGCTAATTCCGGGACAATTTGTCAGTTAGGACAGGATGTACAGGGTCTGAAATTAGGCGATAAAATTGCAGTTGAACCGATGATTGCGTGTGGTCGTTGTTCGTCTTGCCTAGCAGGTCACTATAATTTATGTGAATATGCCATTGGGAAGGATAACGCAGCTGGTTTTTTAAGCTTTTCGGCTAATGGTGGGTTAGCTGCCTTAGTCGAACCAGAAGCAGTGGCTGCACAAGCAGTGTCTGAATGTCAGCTAGCTCCTGGGGATGATGTTTTGATTCAAGGTGCTGGCCCAATTGGTTTACTGACCGCTTTGATGGTTCGAATTAGTGGGGCACATCACGTGTTAATTAATGATATGTCGCAGGAACGTTTAGCACTGGCTAAGCAACTAGGCTTTCATGACACCTTGCAGGCTGGCGATTTATCCGCGTTAAGGCAGGCGATCGCAGCCGCAACTGATGGGCACGGTGTGGATGATGCTTTTGATTGTGCTGGGGTGCAGCCAACCTTGACAGGTGCTATTGCCGCCCTCAAAAATGGCGGTAAGGTGACGGTTATTGCATTGTTTGGACATCCACCAGTTGTGGATGTTCGTGCGCTCTTGAAAAAAGGTGCGCGCCTCTTAACTTCTTATGGTTATGCCAATCGATTTGAACGGGTGATTAAAATTATTGACAATCATCGTGATCAGTTTCAACCAATTATTACTAAACGCATCAAGTTAACCGAAGTAGTCACCGGTGGGATTGATGTGCTAGCACATGATAAGCAACAAGCTAAGATTTTAGTAGATTTGAAAGCTTAATCAGTCTTGCCAAGCGCGCAACTAAATGCGCGTTTTTTTGTTATTTTACGTACTTTTTTAAAAAATCACTGAGAGCTCGCTATCCTTAGTGAGGTGTGGATAGTTGACTTTGGATGACAGATGACGGTGTTGATATACCAGCGGTTGTGGCCTAAACATCAAGTTGACACAATATGTGGTTTCTGCTATGGTTAATGCGCTGCTATTTTAACGGACTGATAAATCGTCAAAATAGCATTGGTCACTTATAAAATAGCATTGGTCACTTATTAAGTTAACTGGGGTATTTCAATGTGTGCCTACCAGTATAGAAAGAACAGGGAAACATGAGTTTTAAACGAGTAATCACAATTGGTTCAGCAATTGTTGCAGTTAGCGCGATTTTAGGTGGTTGTTCACATAGTGGTAGTGCTAGCAGCCATAACACCAAGCACCAAGACAAGTCAGTTGCTTTGGTAACTAATGCGAGTGGTGTTGACGATAAGTCCTTTAATCAAGCCGCTTGGGCTGGTGCTAAGGCTGTTGGCGCTAAGTATGGTTTGAAACGGGGCAAGGGTGGATATGATTATTTCGCCTCTAGTTCAGATGGTGATTATTTACCCAATATGAACCAGGCTGCCAATGCTGGCTATAAGACCATCTTCGGGATTGGTTTCCAATTCAACCAGGCGATTTCTAAGGCAGCTAAAGCCCATCCCAAGAATAATTTTGTGATTGTGGATAATGTCGTTAAGGGCCAAAAGAATGTTGCAAGTGTCAGCTTCCGTTCAAATGAAGCTGCTTATCAAGCTGGGGTGGTCGCTGCTAGAACGACTAAGACTGGTAAATTAGGCTTCATTGGTGCCGTCAAGTCCGATATTATTGACTTATTCCAAGCTGGCTTTAGCCAAGGGGCAAAAGCAGAAGCTAAGAAGCTGCACAAACAGATTACGATTAAGAACCAATTGGTCGGCTCATTTACCGCGCCAGATAAGGGTAAATCAATTGCCCAAGCAATGTATGCGAGCGGTGTTGATGTAATTGATACAGCTGCTGGTAGCACTGGTAATGGGGTCTTCATTGCGGCTAAAGCTATTAACCAGACCAAGCCAGCTGCTAAAAAGGTTTGGGTCATTGGGGTTGATTCTGACCAACAAGCTCAAGGTGCATATAAAGATTCAACTGGTAAATCAGCTAACTTCTGTCTGACTTCAATCATGACTGGCGTTGATGCTGCGGTTAAGGACATCGTCTCTCGTAAGGCTTTCCCAGGTGGCCAGCTGTTGAGTTACGGTTTGAAAGAAAAGGGTGTTTACCTGACACGTGGCTTTATTAGCTCAAGTACTTGGCAACAAGCACAGATTGCTGGTAAGGGAATCATTTCTGGTCAGATTAAAGTATCGCAACATCCTTAAAGCAAATGAATCAAAGAGCTGAAGTGTTTCAGCTCTTTTTTTGTTGCGATGGGTAAGAAATTTAATATCAGCGTGAGGATAGACACAATGATTAATGCCAGTCCTAAGATAAGATAATTATCAGGCTTTTTTTAATCGAGGATTCTTTGAAAGAAGAAAGTCCCAAAAGGCATAAATAGAATGGCAACGGAAAAAATAATGCCAAAAACGCGACCAATATAATTAATATCCGTTAATTCAGCGATTATCAATGGCATTAACACTGAGATCTATCAAGCCAATCAAATTGTTTCTAAAGAAAAGGCCACCATTAATTCCAGTACTAAAATTTTCGTGCCTGAATCCAATAATCTTTTACTTAGCAGAGCTGCCAGTAGACATGAGATAGACCATCTGTGGTATGGTGTAAGGCATATTTTTAGAACCAATGCTGCCGTAGATAACTTCACTTATAGCCTGAATCAATTAGGGGTTGCAAGAGCCACATTAGGTGGCTTAGCTGGTATCTTAAGTTTGCGATAACGGGAACCGTTACCTCGGGATACTGCTTCCTGCTATCTAATTATGTTGGCCATTTTAATAGCCAACATAAAAATAGCCATATTGTGATTTATGTCTCTTATGCCTTAGTTTATTGGGGAACTTTGGCGATAAGACAAAGCTAGGCACATACTGTATATTATAAATTCAGAAGGAGATTGATGATGCTCTTAGTATTTCTAGAACTCATGTTGTTATGCCTGTTCGAAATGATACCAGCGATCAAAAGCAATAGACAAGGTCAATTGGGGCGATCTTGGCCCGATTTTTTATTAATCTATAGCGGCTATATTTTGGCTAGTTCCTTATTGTTTCATGTGGATTTTCATTACATTAGAATTTATATGGTTCTGCCAATCGTCACGACCCTATATGAATATTATTTGGCTTATCATCATCGGTTAGATATTTCTCGTAGTATTGTGAAACTCAGTCAATTACTTGTGATTACATTCTTATTGGCTTTACTGTTCCAAAAACTCTTTGCCTTGTCTCTTGTTGTCTCTTTATTTGGGTTATTACCTTTGGCTATGATTGTCAATCAGAGAAAGTGGTTCTTAACATGGCTGTTCCATAAACAATAAAGTCTAGTATCTACTAAAGCTCAATGAAAGAAAGGTTAGGTTAATAAAACATGGCATCTAGCAAAAGAAAAAATCTGTTCTGTGGCCTCTTGGCAACTATGTCTGCCTTGTTTTTTTTCCTAGGTTTTTCAACCGCATCTGGCTAGTTGTTTTTGTCATAATTTGGGTTATAATCGGGAAAATGAAATCTAAATTCCAAGAAGATTCTAAGATCTAGTGGGTTATTTATAAAAACAATTTAAAACAGTGCATTGTTGCTGTCTTCTGATGATTTTGAGTAAATACTCCTCACTATCATTTTTGCTCTTTTGACAAGCACTAGTGTTATAACTAAGAAAGGACCGATTAATCTATGATAACGTTACTGATCTGTTTATTAATCTTAATGATTGTGGCTTTACCCATCGGACCCTGGCTGACCAAGCATGGTTTGGCTTTGCTTATCCCAATCTTCTTTAGTCTTGTCCTGATCGCCACATTAGTAATGCCTTTAATCGGTTTTAATGGTGCTTCTCACTGGTATGATCAGGTAATTGCTGTGATTGCTTTTGTGTATGAGTGGGTGATGTTCTTTAGACGTGATCGAACAAGTTACCAAGGCCATTAAGCCAATTAAATATAGTTTTTCAAACGCTAAAAATATTTATAACGCCATAAATAATTAAAAGCCATTAGGTTATACCCTAATGGCTTTTAATTTTGTGATGTAACTAGATTTATAGATGTCCATTAAGATTCTCCAAATTAGACCCTGTAACAGAGAATAATAGGAGACTGACAGCGACACAACTTAACAGTTGTGCCGTTTTTATGTTCAATAATGAAAGACGTGGGACCATGTCATAAATTAACGTGATGATAACCAGGGATGTCTTAGAAACGAAGGATTCCAGCAGCTAAGGAGCGGTCTGGCATTTCAGCTGATGACAAAATTTGGACTGTTCCTTTAGCGCCTAAAACCACATCAGCTAAATCATCCATTAAATTGTCAGGTAACCCATGTGCCGCCTCATCTGAGATGACTTTGTCATTAATTAGCAAGGTGTCAATGCGACCTGCTAATGCGGGACGAATTAATTTAATCGGATCGGTGGTCGTTAACTGCTTCGAAGTGGCACGATCGAATCGGGTCATCAGCTCAGTGTTCTGCTGGGATGCAAGTTTATTTTGAAGCGGCGCAATCTCAGCTAACAATTCAGCCTCTGATAAATGTCTTGGTGATTTAGGAATATTAAGTTCAATTAAGTGCGGCAATTTGCTCATTTTACGGTAGACGGCTTGATTATGTGGTAGGGCAAATAGGATGATTGGCAAGCTGTCTGGGCCAGTTATGGTATCTGCCAGATAAGTATCAATCAGCTGATAATAGTTGCGCTGATCAATTTCCTTTTCTTCTGCCTTAGCGTTATGTCCATGGTAGGATGGGCCATGCACTGGACTGGCGTTGAAATTTGTCTCCCCGCCGCGGAGTTCGTCGCCTAAGGCAATTTTTAAGGTGCGGGGTGCATCGTCTGGTAATGTTACGGGTTGTAATTGATGCTGGCGATAATGATACCAGCTAAAGTTATCTTCGTTCAGACAGATAAGTTCAAAATCGTTTTGGCGCTGCCTGTCAGCTAGAATCGGGAGCACAGCTGGCAAACTGGAAACGACGACGGTAGCAGGTGCCTCATGTTGTAAATCGAAAACCGTTAGGTCGCTGCTGCTAGCAATTAAGCCAGTTTGTGGACCCGTATGTTTTAGCCAGAAGGTATTATCGGATAATAGGGCCTTAAATTGCCACGCATAAGGTTCGAAATCTGATTGTGGAAACTGTTTAGCAAACTTAGCTGCTGCGATTTTAATCAAGCTTTGGAATTGTAGGCGTTGATGTGCTAAATCAATTACCATCGTGCGCGTTGGTAAGTAAATCGTTACGAAAGGTCCTAAGTGACGGGTTGACATTAAAGTGGATAAGTCATTTTGAGTCATTGTCGTGTTCATAAAAATAGCCTCCTTCTTTACTCTCTTTAAGCATATCAGGAAAGCGCCATCATAAGCAAACTTCCAACCTGATTGACATCAAATGGTTTAGGCGCCATAATAAACAAGTAATTAGATAATATGAATTAAAGAAAGATGTGCACATGGGTAGGCTTAGGTTCCATTGGCAATTTTTGATAGTAAGCATGCTAACAACCACGCTGTTAGTGATGGGTGGATTTAAAGTCAGCAGTGCCAAGATAGGCTCAGCGCAACCAGTTTTAGCTGATACGGTTACTAAGACCGGACTAATTAAGGGAACGCTAACCAAGGCACTTGAAGGTCCATCTGGTCACGTTTATCCCGTTGGGACTGAGGTAGCTAAAGTTGTGTTTGGTACGGCTGAATCAGATCCTAGCACCCCGTATTACCTTTCGTTGACTAGTGATGCTGAGGGGAATATCAACGCACTTGGTGAAATTCCTGCCCGTTATGTCCAATCGAGTAATGATCTTCAGGATGTGACTGATCAGAAATCGACTACGTTATTAGATTCACTTGTTAATGACTTTAAGAATGATCCTGATGGTACCACCGATGGGACAAATAGTCCTGGCCTTGATATCGGTAATGGTGATGAGTCATCATTTACAGTTTACACCGGCGATTTAACGAAGTGTGATACAAGTAAGTTAAAGGCTTTATTGGCTCAGGCCAAGAGCGCTTTAGCTGTGCCAAGTAGTTATACGGCCGGTCTGGATGCTTTACAAGCTGCCGTTGTTGATGCTGAGGCCGTGCTAAATGACAAGCAAATGAGTCAAGATGGCATTGATCTTGTCAGCGACGAGTTGGATGATGCGCTTAATGGTGGCGGTTTAACAGTTAATCTCGATCAACTTAACAAATGGCTGAAACGGGCAAAATCCTATCTGTCTGCTAAGTCGAAGTATAAGAGCATTACCAAACTCCAGAAAGCTTACCAAGAGGTTAACGATGAGGGACTCAGCCAGTACGACTCTCTAACCGATATTCAGGATGCAATAAAACGGCTAAGTGCTAGTATTACGCAGTTAAAGCTATACCGGGTAAATGTGAAGCAGTTAAGAGCAGTAATCACACGTGCTAACAAATTAAAACGACTTCATGGGAGTAAGTACCATATTCATAACTTCCGGGTTGATTTAGGTAACGCTAAAAAAATTGCTTATGGCAACTCAGCCAGTCAACAAAAGGTGAATAAGGTCTACGATGTTTTAGTACGCGACATGAAGTATGTATCTGGTAAAAAAGCTAAGGCACCTCAGCGTAGAACGTGCAAAGCGCCAGCACGTAAGGTGACGCACAAGCGTCGTCAAACAGCGCATAAAAAGGTTGTTAAGAAAGTAGCTAATTCCAGGCGGTCATCCCGCAAAGTCGTCAAAAAGGCTAAGAAATCAAAAGAATCCAAGAAAGCAACCCCCAAGGCGAAAAAGCACGTCGCAGTCAAGCGTCATAAGTAATAAAAATAATCTTAATAAAAAGCCTAACCGGTAATAACTGGTTAGGCTTTTGTTTACCTTGTAATGACCACTTTGCCAATCATCTGGTTCGTCTCAACCAGCTGGTGAGCGGCTTTCAGATTGCTGACATTAAGCGGCGTTAAAGTTCGGGTGAGTGTACTCTTAATCATCCCTTCATCTAATAAAGTTGCAACGCGCTCCAAAATCTCATGCTGACTAATCATATCTGGCGTGTGATAAAAGGACTTCGTGTACATCCATTCCCAAGCAAATTTAGCCCGCTTTTGGGTTAGCTTACGTAGGTTGATGGGACGTTTGTTTTCAGTAATCGCAGCAATCCGACCACTAGGGACAATGAGCTCAGCAATCTCATTCCAGTGACCATCGAGATCACTTAAATTTAAAATATAATCGATATACTGATAACCCAATCCTCTGACTGCTGTGACTAAATCTTGGCGGTGGTTAACGGTTTGGTCGGCGCCATGTGCTAGCACCCAGTTAATGGTCTCTGGCCTAGAAGCACTGGCAATGACCTTTAGCCCAGCCCAATGTGCGAGTTGGGTGGCAATTGACCCAACGCCGCCAGCACCATTAATAATTAAGATGGTCTTGGCGTGATTTTGGGGGTCGTTCGGTTTAATCTCTAATTGTTCAAAGAGTGCTTCCCCAGGCAGTTAATGCGGTAAGTGGCATGGCAGCACTTTGGGCGATTGTTAGCTGCTGTGGTGCGTGTCCGGTAATGCGTTCATCGACGAGCTGATAGTCACTATTACTACCAGAGCGCTTAAAGGATCCAGCGTAAAAGACGCGGTCACCAGGCTTAAATAATGTGACCGCGTGACCAGTCGCAACGACAGTTCCCACCGCATCCCAGCCAATCACCTTTGGTTGCTTGAGGATGCCGCGTCCGTGACCACGCACACCCACATCGACTGGATTAACGGCCACTGCTACAATTTTAACTAATAAATCATGTCCGCTTGCCTGCGGCCGCGCCGTCTCAAATGCAAATAAACTATTTTTGGCTGTAATTGGCAAATGCTGCGTAAAACCAATTGCGTTCATTTTTTCTGTCATGATATTGACCTCCTCTAATGGTTCAATCTTAAGGGGTATCATTTAATCGGACAATAATGTAAATTAAGTTACTAGGAACAAATGGAGGAGCATACGATGAAACGTCACATTTATGATTGTCGGCCGGGATGTCCAGTGGCTAGCACCCTACAGATTATTGCGGGAAAGTGGAAGGCAGTCATTTTATACCAATTAATGCAGCAACCACTAGCACACTTTGGTGAGTTGCAACGGCAAATGCCGGCCTGTTCCCGGCGAATGTTGGCACTACAATTGAAAGAATTGGAACAAGATGGCGTGATTCAAAAACAGGTTTATCCTGGCATACCACCCAAGACAGATTATCGTCTAACGACCTTTGGGGCAACTTTAGCACCAGTGATTCATAGTATGGAAGCTTGGGGCAATGCCTATAATGCTCGCGAGCAAAAAAAGACTGCCAATTAGTGGCAGTCTTAGTCGTTAATCAAGTTGATTATTAATGGCAGCAACAAGTGCAGCGGGGTTGGCCACGCCTAAAATGAGGCGTGTGTATTTTTCATCCTTGAGCTGAATAACGACCGCTTGATCGCCCATTTTGACATTGAAGAAACTCTCTTCACCATCTTTACGAAAACTTCCAGCCCAGTATCCGGGAACTGCAGTCCCAGGAAGCCTTAAGCCCTTACTTTCTTTTAAGATGCCATTATCGATAGAGGCCCCTAGTACATGTGCAAGGGGGATTTCAATTTTGGTTTTGAGGGCAGTGATTTTGGTCAACCCTTGCGGGATGACCACTAGCTTATCGGTGGTAAGTGTGACTTTATTTTCCATGGTTTACTCCTTCATCAAGCAATTGACCTTGCCGTAGGACGGCGCGGCCGATTGCTTCAGCAATATTCTCTTCCCGGTGTGCTTGATACCAATCGTGGACTAGCTGGGCGACTTTTTGATTCGTCGACGCGACTTCTAGCATGGCGACAATCAATAAGCCCCATTTAGCGGGGCTTTCAGTTGCGAGACTCTGTTTTAAGGCCGCAATAAACATTCCTTGCTTACTACCAAAAGTCGCATATAGGCTTCCACGTAGTAAGCCGGTACACGCCACTAAGTCGTCTAATGAGGTCCCATTATAGCCTTGACTAATAAATAATTGGCCAATCTGATCAAGCACAATGTCAGTGTTGAAACTCTTTTTTCGTCCCATAGCTGTATTTTAGCTTTTATTTGACTGAACAGTCAAGGAAAAAAACTTTTTTTTAAGGTATGACATTACGCAGCATCAGCTAGTTGCGGTAAACTAGGGAAGAGTCATTTTTTCGCACCAGGAAAGTAGGTTTTATCATGGCGACTGACTATCATTTATTAGCGGCCCAAGCGCAGGCGCTAGTGGCAGATGAACCAGATTGGATTGCCAATGCGGCTAATTTATCCGCCTTATTGTTTCATGCATTGCCAGACGTTAATTTTGCCGGCTTTTACCGCTACGAGCATGGTGGTTTAATCCTTGGTCCCTTCCAGGGCCGTCCTGCGTGTGTACGCATTGCTTTAGGTCATGGTGTTTGCGGCACCGCGGTGCAAAGAGGCCAGTCCTTACTGGTCCCAGATGTCCACGCTTTTGCTGGTCATATTGCGTGTGATCAAGCCTCACGTTCTGAATTAGTCCTCATCATTAAGCACCAACAGCAATTGTTAGGGGTGCTCGATTTAGATAGCCCTAAGCTTGCACGTTTTAGTCAAAGTGATCAGCAGGGGCTAACGGAAATCTTACGGACAGTGGGTGCCGATTAGAACAAGTAGCATTTTGCTATTTTTGATAACAAGCGTTATACTTTGAATCACGGACTAAAGCTTACGATTTGTTAATGCTTTTTAATTTATAAAAGGCACCATGAGTTTTAACCTGAAACCAAATAGTTATTAAGCGATTATTTTTAAAAGGGGATTGTAATGAAAAATTATCTTTCTGAGTTGATTGGTACCTTTGTCCTGGTATTTGTCGGGACAGCAGCAGTTACCATTGGCCATGCCGATGTATTAGGTATTGCACTGGCATTCGGTTTAGCTATCACGGTGATGGCTTATTCTGTCGGCGCCATTTCTGGTGGTCACTTTAATTCGGCAGTCACGTTTGCAATGTGGTTGAACAAGCGGATTGCTGCTAAGACTGCCATTTTTTATGTTATTGCACAATTTATCGGTGCGATTTTGGCTTCAGGCCTTATTAAATTTTTATTGAGTGCTCAAGGTGCTGCTACCAGCAATTTAGGTCAAACGGACTTTCCGAAGTTATCAGTGCCGGCCGCTATTATTACTGAAGTAGTTGCGACCTTCTTGTTCGTGCTCGTTATTTTACTGGTTACTAGTGTTAAATATGGTAATGCCAACTTTGCTGGTTTAATTATTGGCTTGACCTTGGCTTTAATGATTATTGCTACAATTAACCTGACGGGTGCTTCACTTAATCCAGCTCGTAGTTTCGGTCCAGCCATCTTTGCTGGCGGTAGTGCTTTAGCTCACTACTGGCTGTACTTGGTTGCGCCACTTGTCGGTGCTGGCTTAGCTGCTTTCTCTGCCCGTGCGCTAGGTAGTGAAAGTAAATAATACGTCACCTTAGTGACTCGTTGAGAAGCTGCTCACCGCTGGTGGGTAGCTTTTTTGTTTGGTATCATCCTAAATTAAGTTGACGCCTACTTATCAACATCGTTATGATATAGCCATAATATAGAAAGAGGCTGGCTATGAGCCTAAACACGCCCATTATCTTTTGCTTGGCGTTATTAACCTTTACCTTTTTGGGACTTGTTGGGGTGCTATTACAAGATCGGCGCACATTGGCTGCCGGAATGTTTGCGACGGCAACTTTATTTTCCTTAGGCTTGTTAATTACCGTTTTATTATTACAATATACCGATCGGCTGCATACTCACCGTAATTTGATGATTCAGCTCTTAATCCTATTATTTTTGGCTTTCGTCTTTCTGGTGCTCTTCGTTTTTGGTTGCGTCATTGTGATGTTCGTGTGGAATGGAATTAAATTGATTCGGCATGAGGGACTACGTCCTAGCAATTGGCTCGCATTAACACTTGGTATGCTGTTATTGCTATTTCCGGTGGTCAACCTTTGGCTCGCGCGGCACGTTTCACATCGACTGATGTATCGCTACTTGTATCAATTTGCGTTACTTTGTGTGGGGTGGCTAGTCTTTATCTTCTTAATGTATTTTTTGACAGCGGTCATTAACTTAATTAATATCCGGCGAGTAAAACTTGATTACATTGTAGTGTTAGGTGCAGGGCTTATTGGTAAGCAAGTGACGCCTTTGCTAGCGGCCAGAGTCCGTAAGGGGATTAGCCTGTATCGCAAATATGCTGGCTCGAAATTGGTGCTATCAGGTGGGCAAGGACCTGGTGAGGTGATTGCTGAGGCTGAGGCGATGGCAAATTATGCACAGTCCCAGGGCGTGCCAGCAGTAGATTTGATTTTGGAAACAGAATCGCGAACGACCCATGAAAATTTGTTGTTTTCGGCAAAGCTAATGCGCCCTGGTGCTAATTTTGCTTTGGTGACTAGTTCTTATCACGTTTATCGCGCGTTAGTTCTGGCAAAGCGGTTAGGATTGTCTTGTATTGGTTATGGCTCGAAGACGAAGTGGTATTTTACGCTAAATGCCTTTTTACGTGAGTTTGTCGCCTATCTAACGATTACTTGGAAAATGCAATGTGGCATGATTTTGTTCAATGCCATGCTGATTTGGTTAGAAATTTTGTTAACTTCCCCGCACTAGACTGACTGATAGTGCTAACTTTGCGTAAACTAAAAGGCCCTGACAATGTCAGCGCCTCCTTTATTTACTTTAAAAAAGGTTAACGAGGTGTTCATCGTGTAGACTCTGATCGAGCCCTACTTCCTCGGTATGAGGGCTGACACGCATCGGGATCAATAGTGCTAAAATCTTAGTCAGCAGCAAAGCCATCAGCCAAGTGAAAATGATAGTAAAGCCTGTTGCTAGTACCTGAATCCCTAATTGCCGCCAGCTGCCAGTATACAAGAGTCCCTGTCGAGTAGCAAACAGTCCAGTGGCAATTGATCCCCAAATGCCACTCATGCCATGACAACCAAAAACGTCCAGGGCATCATCGATTTTAAAGTAAGATTTGAGATAACGAATATAACTAAAACTGACTAAACTGGCACCAATCCCAATTCCCATGGCACCAATCACGTCTACGTAGCCAGCTGCAGGGGTGATTGCGACTAGACCACAAACTGTTCCAGTACATGCACCTAGTAAGGTAACTTTTTTCGTGGTAAGATACTCCAGTGACAGCCAACTAAGTAACGCCAAACTAGCTGAGATGGTGGTCGTAATAGTTGCAATGACGGCTGCATTATTAAGCGCTAGAGCACTACCAGCATTGAACCCATACCAGCCTAGCCATAAGAGCGTAGTCCCTAGTAACACCGCCGCTAAATTGACATGCCGCGTCTGGGGTTGTTTCCGAGCACCAACCCGGGATGCTAGGACAAGAGCTGTGATGCCAGCATTAATATGAACGACTGTCCCACCGGCGAAATCTAGTGTTCCCCAATCTGCTAAGAAGCCGCCACCCCAGACGAGATGAACGAGCGGATAGTAGACGAGTAGCGACCAAAACGTGATAAAGACGACTAAATAGCCGAAACGCATTCTGCCGACGACGGCGCCTACGAATAAGGCAGGGGTAATGATGGCAAACATCATTTGAAAGAGCGAGAACAGTGGCACGGGTAATTTAGTTCCGGTTAAGGCGGTTAGGGGGATGCCGCGCATCAGGACGTGGTTTAAATTACCGATAAGTTGATGGGCACCGCCTGAGAAACTTAAACTATAACCACAAATTAGCCATAAGGCGACGCTTAAACCACACGGTAGTAGCACTGTGAGCATAGTGTTAACACTATTACGCTTTGATACCTGACCGCCGTAAAAGAGTGCGAGTCCGGGTGTCATAATCAAAACTAAAATACTAGCTACAATAATGAACAAGGTATTAATGGTATTCATGATAACCTCTCAGCTACAATCTGCAATTGCAAATATCATATACCAATTTTTAAATAACGACAATAGATTTTTTAAAAGCTGCTTGATTATCAGTGAGAAAGCCTATGGTAATAGCAAATAGTGACTAGACCAATTTTAAAATTGGCGGAGGAAAACGAACATGATTGGATTTTCAGTTTATCTTGACCATGAATTAACCGCTGCAGATCATGATTATATGTTGCGGATGCGTAATGCTGGATTTAGCGGGGTCTTTACTTCATTACGCCTAGAAGTGGCACCGGCCGAGTTATTGGCAAGACTGCAAGAATTAACGAAGTGGTGTAGCGATTTAGGATTGACCTGTTTGACCGATGTCAGTGCTGCCGCTCTAGCGCGCTTAGGAATTGCCACTAGTGACCGTGATGCGCTGGCTGCTTTACACGTTACCAGCTTTCGCTTAGGCGCTGATTTTAGTTTGCCGCAAATTGCGGAACTATCAGCGCAATTTGTCCTTTATCTCAATGCGAATTTGATGACTAGCACCTATTTGGATGAGCTAAAATCGTATTCAGCTAATTTAGCGAATATTGCAGTCGCTCATGAATCTTATCCGCGCCCGGCAACCGGTCTTGATACTGAGTGGTTTTTGCGTCAAAATGCGTGGCTTAAGCAGGCGGGGCTAAAAGTGCTGGCCTTCGTAGCTGGTGACGGTTGCTTATCAGGTCCTTTGAAACAGGGGCTGCCAACCCTTGAGCAAGATCGGTATCGTAATCCCTTAGCTGCGATTCTCTGTATGAAGTCGATGGGCTTAACTGAGATTTATATTGCCGATTGCCGCTTAAGTGAGACTAGCTTGGCACAACTAGAATATTATCAAAAGCAGCACGGCTTTTTATTGCACTTGGCGCAAGCAGTGCCAGCGTTGAGTGAAGTAGCTTGGCATCAGCGTAGTGATGTGGCCCGTGATGTAGTGCGGTTGGCAGAGGGCCCCAGCCGCCAGCTTGAATTAACTGGGCCAGTGCTAGCCCGTTCGGTTGGTGCCATTACCCTAGATCAAGGCGCAGCAGCCCCACTGCCAGGTGAGCTCGAGATTATGAAAGTCGCTTGGCCAGCAGTTGCTGGGGTGGTAACAGTTGCACAAGTGATTGCTTATGATTTGCCACTTTTAGGATTAATCGGGGCGAGCGCGCCAATCAAATTCGCGACAAATAAAAACAGCTAGTCGTAACTAGCTGTCTTTATTTGGTTTAATTTAAACTGGTTTGGGCTAGTTGTGTGCGGTGTAAGCCAGGAAGGAGTTGCAAGATGAGGCAACTGATGAGATACATTCCAGCTAGGCAAGCCATCGTGATGCTTAGGTTGTAGTGATCCATGAGCCAGCCAATGGCTACGGAAGAGAAACCACCTACGGCACGGCCGACATTCATAATTAGGCTGTTGGCCGTTGCTCGAATTGCTGTTGGGTAGCGCAGACTGATTACTGCCCCGTAGCCACCGAACATGCCGTTCGAGAAGAAACCAATCAATGCACCAGCCAAGATGAGACCAAGCGTCGATTTGACAATCAGGATGATGAACATCACACTCGCACTACCAAGTAAGAAGAGCGTGAAGGCAACCCTTGGCCCCATGGAATCAAGTAGCGTTCCAAAGACAACCATCCCCATGCTCATGCCCAAAATGGTCGCAATCATCCAAAGCGATGAACCCGCAACGGATAATCCTTGGCGCTGTTGAACAATGGTTGGTAGCCAGTTCATCAGGCCAAAGTAACCTGCAATTTGCACAATTGTCATTAGCATTAAACCGGTCGTCTGCCAAGCCACTTGAGGCGTGCTAAACAGTTGCCGAATTGAAACCCGCTGGTTAGTTTTTTTAGCACGCTGTTTGGCTGCTAGGAAAGCAGGGCTTTCCTTTACATGGCGCCGAATAAAAAATGTCAGTAGTACTGGCAAGACACCGATCAGGAAGAGGGCATTCCAGCCGAATCTTGGGATAATCAACGCCGCCATTAATGCGGCCACGATTGCGCCTACTTGACCACCGATAGCAGCCACACTGGAAAGTCGACCGATTTGATGTTGGTCAAAGTTCTCAGCAATTAAGGCAATGCCGACGCCATATTCACCACCAGCACCGATTCCGGCAATGAAACGGAACAGATAAACGAGTGAGAGCTGATGTGCAAAAAACATGGCTGCCGTACCGAAGGCAAAAATAAAGATCGTGTAACTAAAAGTTTTTACACGACCCAGCTTGTCCCCAATCAGGCCGAAAATTAACCCCCCGACTAACATGCCGAGGTTGGTCATTGATCCGATCCAGCCTGCAGCAGCGCCAGATAGATGTAGACTTGCTATCATGGGCGCGAGTGCAAAACTCAAAAACATGATGTCCATATTTTCTAGGGTGAACCCTGATGCGGTTGACGCCATGACCCATTTTTGGTCAGACGTCATCGCACGAAATAAACCGCTTGATTGGTGCATATTTAATTGTCCTTTCAAAATTGTAGCTCACAGGCTACCTCTTATTTTGGTCATCAACTGGCATTCTCTCACATTTTTGATATTGTGACAAGGAAATATTAGCGGAAAAAATCAACTAAAGGGCTGGCATAAATCCTAAATATCTCTATAATAAGGGCAGATATCAAGCAGGTCTCAATCATAAGTTTTCTGCCGAACCGGTGGAAGGCTTTTTTCGTTGTTTAGGAAGGTGAGTTATGACTAAACGTGACTTAAGCTATTTGATGTTTGCTTTATTCTTGGGCAACGTGATGACCGGACTGGATAGTACGGTCATTAATACAGCGATTCCAGCGATTGTCGCGGCGCTTCATGGCATTGAATTCATGGGCTGGATTGTTGCGGTCTTTTTGCTAGGGATGTCAGTTTCAATTCCCTTGTGGACAAAAATTGGTGAGCGGATTGGCAATAAAAAAGCCTATGAAATCTCAGTTGTCTTATTTATTCTGGGCTCATTATTTCAGGGACTCGCTGGTAACATCTATTTCTTTTTGTTATCACGCTTCCTAATGGGACTTGGTGCTGGTGGTATGGGCTCACTCCCATACATTATTGTTGGCTATGTCATTGCCAACATTAAACAGCGCACGAAAATGCTGGGGGTTTTAACGGCCGGTTTTAATGGCGCCGCGATTTTGGGGCCTCTAGTCGGGGGAACGATTATTGATAGTCTGTCCTGGCACTGGGTATTCTTTATTAATATCCCAATCGGCCTGATTGCGATTGTCATTGCAGCAATCTTCTATCATCCCCAACTTGAACCCTCTGCTGCTGAATTTGATTGGTTAGGTGCTAGCTACTTGATCCTGGGCCTGCTCTGCTTTTTACTTGGCATTCAGCTCATGGGGATTGCTAGTAGCTGGCTGGTGAGTGGCCTAATTGCTGCTAGCTTCGTAGCCATGATTTGTTTCATTTGGACGGAGCGTCAGGTACTTAATCCAGTCTTACCGTTAACTATTTTTAAAAATCAGGCGCTCAATGGTGACTTCTTAATTTTTGCGACGACTTGGGGCGCCTTCTTAGCGGTGAATACTTATTTGCCGACTTGGGCGCAAGCACTGCTAGGATTATCAGCCCTAATGGGTGGTATGGCGCTGATTCCCAACTCAATTGTTGATATCATTGCCAGTCAATCGGTTTCTAGTTTGCAAGAAAAGATTTCAACTTTTGCGCTCGTTTCGTGGGGGATTGGTTCGATGGCTATTTCGGCGCTGGGGATGTTTTTCCTAACGGTGCACAGTCCGCTATGGCAACTGGTGCTCCTGTGTAGTTTCTCAGGGATTGGCGTTGGTTTTATCTTCGTTGGCTTACAAGTTAAGGTGCAGATTGATGCTGGGCAAAAAGCCATGGCAGCAGCCACGTCAACCTCTTACCTAATTCGCATTTTGGCGCAAACCCTGATGGCAGCCATTTATGGGGTGATCATGAACTTTGCTCTGGAAAATGGTGTCCGGGGTCAGAATCAAATTAGTCTTAACATGATGAATAAATTGTCTGACGCTGCGACCGCCAAAACGTTGCCACAATCGTTGTTACCAGCAATGCGGGCGATTTTTCATAATGGGATTCAACATATTATGCTGGTTTCCTGTCTTTTGCTAGTATTAGCAGCCAGCTTTAATTATTACTATAATGTTCATTTAAACCGCAAAGCGAAAACTAGCCAAGCGCCAGTTCAATCGTTATAATACGGCTAATAGCATGATAATTTAAGAAAGCTGGGGTAGCGGACATGACTAAACAAAGCGTAACTGACACCGCAATTTTTGCCGGTGGGTGTTTCTGGTGTATGGTAGAACCGTTTGATACCCAGCCGGGGATTATCCGGGTCGAATCTGGATATACGGGTGGTCACGTGCCTAATCCAACTTATGAACAGGTTTGTACGGAGCAAACAGGGCATACGGAAGCGGTTAAAATCACATTTGATCCTAGCAAAATTTCTTATGCGGAATTGGTCGAAATTTATTGGCGTCAGACGGATCCAACTGATGCCATGGGGCAGTTTCAAGATCGTGGGCCGAGTTATCGCCCTGTGATTTTCGTCAAGGATGAAAATCAGCGCCAAATTGCGCTTGCCTCGCGCACCGCGCTGGCTAATAGTGGCCGCTTTGATGAACCGATTGTGACCCAAATTGAACCGGCCAAACCGTTTTATCTCGCAGAAGATTATCATCAGCGCTTTTATCGAAAACAGCCGGCGCGCCACGAGCTAGAGCTTAGCGGTGGGCGGCATCAATTTATTGCCAAACATTGGCAACATTAGCTTAGCCATAAAAAAAGCACCCGACCAATCGTCAGGTGCTTTTTGTTTGGTAACTGGGCTTAGTTTTGGGCTTTTTTCGCGTCAAGGGCGACATCACTAGCTGCCCGTTTGGGTAGTAACCAGTTAGCGAGCATCCCGAAGATGGTGGATAAGGCAACACTGGTTAACTGGAAATCACGAATCTGTAAGTAGGCCCCACCAATCCCGATAACGAGAATGATTGAAGCAATTAACATGTTGCGCTTTTCTGAGAAGTCAATCTGGTGATCAACTAGAATCTTCAGCCCATTAGCGGCAATCGTACCAAACAGTAAGAAAGAGATACCGCCAATGACTGGAGTGGGAATCGACTGAATCAGCGCTGAAACCTTGCCAATAAAACTGAAGACAATCGCAAAGCACGCGGCACCAGCTAATACCCACACGGAGTGAACTTTAGTCATGGCTAGCACCCCAATGTTTTCACCATAAGAGGTGGTTGGTGGCCCACCAATAAAGCCAGCAACAATCGTAGAGAGACCATCACCTAGCATGGTGCGATGAAGACCGGGGTCTTTAAAGAAGTCCCGCTTAGTCAGCGAGTCAATGACCATAATATGGCCCATATGTTCCGTCATGGTGACAAAGGCAATTGGTGCCATCGTTAGAATCGCTGCAGGATACCATTTGAAAGAATAGCTCAATCCTAGTACTTCAAAAGATGGAATTGAAATCCAACTGGCTTTTAGGACCGGTGTAAAATCGACAATTCCTAGTAAACAAGCCAATAAATAGCCACAAATTAGGCCGAGCATAATCGCAATTAAGCTAGCAAAACCTTTAAAGTACATCTGGAAAATTAGCGTTGCCAGTAATGTAAAAATCGCGACCGCAAAATAATTTAAATCATAGTGCGTGCCGTGCATCATGGCGTCATTAGAAGCTGTAGTAGCTAGTGACAGTCCAATCACCATGACGATAGGTCCGACCACGATTGGCGGTAGCACCTTGCTCACCCAAGCAGAGCCGACCTTGTGAATAATGAAGGCTACAATCACATAGACGAGTCCGGAAGCAATCGCCCCTTGGGCAATTGCCGGATAACCATCGGTTTTCATCAGGGCCTGCATGGTGGCAATAAAGGCAAAACTTGAGCCTAAATAGGCTGGAATTTTGAATTTAGTACAAATCATGTGGACTAAGGTCCCCACACCTGATGCCATTAACGCAATACTGGGGTTGATCCCCACTAAAATTGGCACTAGGACAGTAGAACCGAACATGGCGAACATATGCTGCAGGGACAACAGGATACCTTCACCCAACGGTGGTCTTTCATAGACGTCGAAAATCGCGTCGTCGTTGTGAAAATTTGATTGACTCATGACTAACTCCTCTCATCATGGGATGACTGAAGAAAAAAGACTATCAGGATAGGCTCCTGGTAGTCTCTGCAGATGCTAATTAAGATTAGCGTAGCTTCGATTTCCTTCCCAGCCTCACGGGACTATTTTAAAGGTCATCACATATTTAGCATTAAGCTACTCGTTTTTGGATGAATTGTCAATGCTTAGGTAGGTGCTTCATGACGTTGCTGCGAAATAGCAACAGATTGATGACGACCATCAGCCCAGTTAGTAGAAAAACGCTACTATAGTTGAAAGCACCAGAAATGGTTGATCCTAAGAGTGGACCCGCAATATTACCAATACACATCGCAGATTGATTCCAAGAAAACAGGCGACCAGTTAGCTGTTGCGGGGCGTTTTTGCTCAATAAGGTTTGCACTTGTGGAAATAAACATGCATCGCTAAAGCCAATGAGAAAACGTAAACTGCCCAATTGGTAAACATTTTGCACGAAAGCAGTCGCAAAGAAGAGCACGCTGGCAGCGATGAAACCGGATAGGATAATTTTTTGGGTTCCGACCTCATCGCCTAAGGCACCTAGCCGTGATGCGACTAAAAAGTTAGAAATGCCAGGAAGCGCTGCAACTAAGCCCGCAACGAGGACAATGTTACCGGTGTGGTGCATCAGTTCGCGGACAAAGAGCGACACGATAGGGTTGATTGAGCTATTAGCGGCTTGAATAATCAGGGTGGTGAGCAGCAAGCCCGCAATGAGTTGGGGTGAGCGCAGCTGCTGGACTACCGTTTGAAAGTTGGGGGTGTCAGCTTTACTAATTGGCTTGAAGCCTTCTTCGTGGACGTAACACAACGTTAACAAGAAGCTAATAAAGAGCAAACCACCAGTGACGAAAAATGTGAAACGGTAGCCTAAAAATGACGCAATAAAGCCGCCTAAAAAAGGTCCCAGTAGCGTGCCAGCCGTCACACTGGAAGCCATGAAACCTAAGGCTTGGCCGGCATGTTGTTTCGGCGTTTCAGTGGCAATCAGTGTATTACAATTAGAAATAAAACCGGAAAAGAACCCTTGCAAGAGCCGCAAGATGAGTAATTGCCAGACATTGGTCACGGCACCCATGAGTGATAACACAATGGCCATTCCCAGTCCTGCACGCAAAATCATCGGGCGGCGGCCGTAGCGGTCGGCAAGTTTTCCCCACCAAGGAGAAACGAGGGCGGAGACGACAAACATGCTCGCATAAATGAGTCCAGACCAGAAATTGAGTAATTGATGGTTGAAATGCCCTAGGGTCTCAATATAGAGCGCTAAAAAGGGCATAAACTCTGAAAAGGCAAGTCCAGCAATAAAGACCGCTAGGGCTAAAAAGTGAATATTACGTTTCCAAATTGGTTTTTGTGGTTCCATATAAGTTGTGCCTCCGGTCACAGTGCTTCTATTTTACGCTATTTTGGGTATTGCTGGCTTTTGAATGAATTTTCCCCCATCAAGTTAATTTTTTGCTATAATGGCTAAGTAACTAAATAATTACGTGTTAAGTCACTAGGGGTGCTAATAGCTGAGAAATACCCTTTGAACCTGAACAAGCTAATTCTTGCGAGAGGAAAGTGCCATGATCAAAGCTTTTTTGGACTTCTTCTGACTTTATGTGATAGAGGGAGTTTTTTTATGTTTGTACGTTCATCAAAATGGCATGTTAAATCGATTATTTTAATCGCACTGATTGGGATTATCATGGGGGTGGTTTATGCCTATGGTTTTAATAGTGCTTACAATGCGGTTAGGTTGCTGTTAACACCAACGGGTTTTGCGCCAGCAGTTGATACCATCTTTTCTGGTTTATGGTATATGGCAGCGCCACTGGCAATCTACTTTGTGCCGGCAATTGGTTCAGGTACGATTGGCGAATTGCTAGCGTCCATTGTTGAAGCTGCCATGGGCGGTCAGTGGGGTGCTGCCACGCTTATCTCTGGGATTTGCCAAGGCTTACCAAATGAAATTGGTTTCTTTCCTAAGAAGGAACGCTACCAACGATTCTCTTGGACCAGTGTTTTAATTGGATCCGTTGGGGCCCACTTTGGTGGCTTCTTTTCGTCTTACTTCATGTATGGTTGGGGTCAATACAAATTGAGCTTGCAACTGGTGATGTTTTTCACCGGACTCGTTTCATCACTCCTCTTTGATGGGGTACTGATTAAATTAGTGACCGAATTGTTTGAAAAGAGCCTGAAACCACGCGTTGAAGACTAATCAGCCGAAAGAAAGGACACCTACGAGTGAGGCGTCCTTTTTTTGCTTGGTTCAAAAGCGATATGTCAGTTGTCTTCGTCCTGATTATGGTCCAGAATGGATCGTACTTTAGTCGTGAGCATATCAATGGCAACATTATTAGCCCCACCTTCAGGAACAATAATGTCAGCATAACGTTTAGTAGGTTCAATAAATTGGTGGTACATCGGCTTAACGGTGGCTAGGTACTGCTTAATCACTGAGTCAAGTGAGCGACCACGTTCCTTGAGGTCACGTGTTAAACGCCTAATAAAGCGAATATCATCATCGGTATCGACGTAAATCTTAATATCCATTAGGTTACGCAGTTCTTCATTGGCCAAGACCAGAATGCCTTCCAAAATAATGATATCTGCTGGGTCGACGTGAATAGTCTGATTGCTGCGATTATGTTTAGTAAAATCGTAAATGGGCATTTCAATTGCCTGACGATGAACCAGTTGATCAATTTGGTGCACCAATAATGGGGTATCAAACGCATCAGGATGGTCATAATTGATTTGCTGACGGGCTGACATTGGCATGGCATCATTAGCGCGATAATAGGCATCTTGGGTAATCATAATCACATGATCGTTATCATGAATTTGGGCCGCAATTTCGTGGGCAATCGTGGTTTTCCCTGATCCGGAGCCGCCGGTAATGCCGATAATAACTGGCTGTTTGAGTTTCGACATGTTCTTCTCCTTATTACACCAACAGTTATTTTACTTTAGTTTGAGCAGAATACCAATATTTAGCGGTAAAATAGGGATAAGTTTTCAAGGCGAATGGGTTTGGGGAACTCATCGCCGGAGTTGATTGAATGAGCTAGGGGGAAGCGGCATGGATCAAACAGCCTGGTTAAAAGCACAAACAATTGAGGTAGCTAGTCCAGCACTAGCCCACTTTACTGATGATTTTTATGGTGATTTTTATGACTTCTTTACGAATTGGATTCGGTTCAAAATTGTTACGCAGCAATTGACACCACATGAATTTGTATTATTTCTCAATGTGCAGCCGCCAGTTGATGGTTTAGCGCATTATAGCTATCAGCTGAGTTTTGATCCGCAATTGCACTTTTTGCCACAAGCTTCGCATTTGAGTTTTCAGGCCTTACTAGCACAAAGCGGCCAATCTGAATTACGACCAGCTTTATATCAAGCTGCTAATCAGCGGCTGATGGCAGATTTGGCGACCACCTTACAGGGAAAAGATGAAGGCGAGCGCATTCAGCATTTTAATCAAGTGCTAGCGCAATTATATGCGCAGTTGCAGCTGGATCAGACGAAAATTTATTATCGCTTGACTTAATCTAGCAGGAGGGCGTTTGACAGGAGTATTTAGGAAAGTTGAGCAGTCAGTACCGTTTGACCGATAGGATTTGCTATAATGAGGGCAGGATTTATTAGAGGAGCTAAGAGAGATGCAAAAGATTGTAGTGATTGGTTCTAGCAACGTGGATACCACCCTTCATGTGGCTGATTTTCCCAAACCGGGTGAGACGATTAATGCTACCAAGGTCACCACAGCTGGAGGTGGCAAAGGCGCTAATCAGGCGATTGCAGCTGCCAAAAGTGGGGCCGAAACTTATTTCATTAGCCGAATTGGTGAAGATGCTGATGGTGAGTTTATGCTCAGACAACTTCGGGCATGCGGTGTGAATACTGAATATGTGCAAACGACGCCGCGGACGAATACGGGTCATGCGTATATTAACTTGGATGCTAGTGGTCAAAATAATATTGTGCTTGATCACGGCGCCAACTATAGCTTAACTGCAGCTGATGTTACAGCCGCCCAAGACGTTATTGCAGCCGCCGATGTGGTGCTAGCGCAATTTGAAATTCCGCTAGCAGTCACCTTAGCAGCGTTTAAGATTGCTAAGGCGGCTGGCAAAGTGACCATGTTAAATCCAGCGCCAGCTGAGCGGAAGATTCCGGCTGAGCTACTAGCAGTCACCGATTTTATTACACCTAATGAGACTGAAGCTGCAGCCATTACTGGGGTGGAAATTACTGATGAAGCCTCGCTGGCGCAAAGTTGTCAGGCCTTGCAGGAATTGGGTGTCGCCAATGTCCTGATTACCAATGGTGCACGTGGTAGTTATTTCTCAGTTCAAGGACAACAGGCATTTGTGCCGGCCTCTAAAGTGGCAGTTGTCGATACAACCGGTGCTGGCGATACCTTCTTGGGTTATTTAGCCGGCCACTTAGATGCTGACTTTGCAAATATCAAGGAGGCGGCAATCATTGCTAGCAGGGCAGCAGCAATTGCTGTTCAGCGCTCTGGTGCACAGCCATCCATTCCAATGGCACAAGAAGTGGCTGAAGCCATGGGGGGGCAGCTATGACTGCCATGACGCAAGCTGAACTTAAAGCAGCGGCAGCGCAGCAAGCAGCGCAATTAGTGCAACCTGGTATGGTATTGGGAGTTGGAACCGGATCAACCGTCGCCTACTTAATTGCTGCACTAGCCAGAAGACGAGCTGCGGGCTTAAATCTAGCAGCCGTTGTCACGACTTCGAACCGGTCTAAAACGCAGCTAGCAGCAGTGGGCTTTAAAGTAAGTCCCCTCGCTGAGGTGGCACAGGTTGATCTAACCATTGACGGGAGCGATCGCGTTGCGCCAAATCTGGATGGGATTAAAGGTGGTGGCGGTGCGCTCACTTTGGAAAAGAATGTTGCTGTCAATTCTAAACGAGTCGTTTGGATTGTCGATGAATCTAAAGTGGTACCGCGATTGGGCGGTTTTCCTTTGCCCGTTGAAGTGCTCCCAATCTCATGCGAACAAAATTTCCGCCGGTTTGGGCAAGAAGGCTTGCAGCCGCAGTATCGTTTGACGCCAGCAGGCCAGCGCTATGTGACTCACTATGGTAACTATATTATTGATTTAGCAATCGATCCGATTCCGGCGCCACATGGGCTGGCTGCTTACCTTGACCAGCTGCCTGGTGTCGTTGAGCACGGTTTGTTTTTAGACATCTGTGATGAGGTCATTATTGCGCATCGTGACGGTCAGATTGAAAGTCGTCAAAAATAACGTTTGTTGGTGAGCTTAGTCGGTTTCCTGAATTAACGTTCAGGAAACTTTTTCATGTAATCAAAAGTGAAAGGGGTCTCTATGACCAAAACACCCTTAATTATTAGTACTGATCCTGGTATTGATGACGCCGTGGCCATCACCATTGCGCTATTTGCCAAACAACTTGATGTGAAACTGATTGTCCCTACTTGGGGGAATGTTTCCTTACCTAAAACACTCACTAATACCCTAAAATTGTTGGCTTTTTTGGGTAAGACAATTCCTGTGGTCCGTGGTGCTAGCCAGCCACTGCTGCGTTCAGCGATTAGTGCTGCTGATGTGCACGGTGAAAGCGGCTTGGCTGGTTTTGCTTTTCCAGCTGCTGCCACGACTTGTCTGCAACCAGGTTTGGCAGCGACTGCTATTCATGAAGTGGTAGCAGCTAGTAGCGAACCCGTTACTCTAATGCAGATTGGTCCAGCCACTGATTTTGCATTGTATTTTAACCAGTATCCAGATGATTTGGCTCATATTAAGGAGCTAGTCATCATGGGCGGCGCCATTTCAGCTGGTAATTGGGGACCTTATGCTGAGTACAATGTAGCGGGGGATCCTGAAGCGGCCCAGATGGTCTTCAAGAGCGGGCTGAAAATTCGCGTTGCCCCCTTGGAATTAGGCCATCAAGCGTATGTGGACCAAACAGTGCTGAAGCAGATTGAGCAGACGGGTCACGTGGGACACATGATTGCGGCATTGTTAACCAATTTGCATGACTTGAATACTAATCAGGGCGTGGAAATTTATGATGCCTTGGCAGCTGGTATTCTGCTTAATCCTGACATGTATGAATTTAAGCCGGCCTTTGTTAATATTGAGACGACCCATGCTTACACTTATGGCGCTAGTGTGATGGACTTTGATCATTTCTTTAAGCAGCAGCCGAATGCTGAAATTGGCGTGACAATTCATCGGACTGATTTTAGTAACTGGCTGCTAGCGACAATCGCCGCAATTCCGCAAGGACACTAACTCATGACTGATTTTGTTTATCGTCAACTGATGCATGACCTGAAGCAGCAGATTTTAGCAGAAAAATTTCCAGGGATGCGGCTACCAGATGAGCGTAGTTTGGCAGAAACCTATCAAGTTAGTCGCTCTTCACTCAAACGTGCCTTACAGCTGCTAGCTGATCAAGGGATTGTGTTTAAAAAACGGGGCAGTGGGACCTTTATTAATCCCCTATACCTTAAAAACCAAGCCCTTTTTCGTTATGAAGGCGCTAATTTAGGTCTGACAGACTCCTTTCAGGTGCCAGGAAAAACGCAACGCATTGAGCTACTCGATTTTCGGGTAATCCCAGCTACTGCCGAAATTGCTCAGGATTTGTTTTTAACCGAAAACGACTTTGTTTATGCGTTTAAGCGGCTGCGACAGATTGATCAGCAACCCTTTTTAATTGAGCGCGGCTATGTCCCGATTAAATTAGTCCCTGAATTGACCGCTCATACCCTGCAAGGATCGCTCTTTAACTATTTGCAAAGGTGCCAGAACAAGCCAGTGACACGCTCTTTCCTCAATATTACGGTTTCACCGTCTTCTGAAGCCGACCAACAGCTATTAGGCCTGAAGCCAGTGGAGCCAGTTGGGGTGATGGACGGAATCTTTTTTTTAGATGATGGGACTCCAATTGAAGTTTCAACGATGCGGGTTCATTATCAGTATATGCGGTTTAATACGTTTGTGAATCTTAATTAAAAGTAAACAAAAAGCGCTGAATTTCAGCGCTTTTTAGTTGCTTTAGTTAGTCGTTGCTCAAGGCATCAATGGGATTGAGCCCAGCGGCATGTCTAGCTGGCAAAAAGGCTGCTAGCAAGGCAATCACTAACGCAATCACATAAATACTAAAGGCGGCATTTGGTGTCACTTGTAAGAAATCATAAGCGGTAATTCGGCTCAACATGCGGTTACCTAGTTCCGCTAAACCGTAGGTTAACAGCGTAGAGACAGTTGCACTAATGAGGCCTAGTAACAATGATTCACTGGTAAAGAGGCGACGAATGTCACGTTTACTTTCGCCCAAAGCCCGCAGAATCCCAATTTCCTTGGTTCGCTCGGCTACACTCATGTACATGGTAACGATAATCATCAGTGCTGAGACCAGCAGTGAAATTGACGCAATGGCTTTTAGGATAACAGTAATCAAGCGAACATAGGTATTAATCGTTTCAATCATGCTGGCGGCTGATAAAGCAGAATATTGTTTTTTGCCGCGTCGCTTAATGCTGGTAATCCGGTTAACTAATTTTTTAACATGGTCATATCGATCAGCGGTAACGGCCATGGCACTAGCAGCTAATGGCACTTTGGCAGCTTTAGCTGCTTGGCGCAAGCGGCCAGCAGTAATCGCATTGAAACTTTGCCGAGTTGAATAGGAAATACCAGCAACTTTGGCACTGAATTTGACCGTTGTGGGTTTGCCTTGCTGATTGACGCCGCTATAAGAGAAATGAACAGTTTTTCCGAGTAAATTACGGTAACGTTTTTGCCCTAAGCTATTAATGACCAGATTACGATCAAGTACCACTTCACCAGCTTTAGGTGCACGTCCGGTTTTTATATCACCAGCAGAGTTACTCTTTGTCCAGCTAGTTAAATTGCTGATACTGCCTTGTTTGCGGCCATAAGTGACTTTGACATTGCTCAGATTATAAACGCGCTCAACACTGCTGACATGCTTGAAGGCCTTAATTTGGTTTAAATCGCTGGCTTTAAAGTCGGTGTGGTTGGCACTCTTGCTCTCACCGGTTAGATTGAGTAGCTGCTGGCGCTGTCGCTCGGCTGCAGCCTGTGCCCGATTGGTGTTAGCACTGACTGAGACACGACGAGAAACAATGATGGCTGTTGGGTTGGCTACTTTATTAATTTGCTGATTGACATAGCCACTCACGCCTGTTCCCAAACTGGTGAAGAGTAGAACAGCAATCAGACCAATTGAGACACCAGTGACAATTAATGCATTTTGGCCTAAGTGATACTTGAAATGTTTCCAAGCATTTTTGAGTGTTGCCAAATAACTGAGGTCACGTGAAGCCAATCGCTTGACGTTCTGCAAAGGATAAGCCGGTTTAATGCGTTCATCACCAGTAATCTTGCCATCAGCTAGGCGAACAATGCGAGTACCGGCAGCAGCCACATGCTCGGAGTGGGTAACGGCGATGACCAGGCGTCCTTCTTGTGCAATCTGTTGCAGTAACTTCAGGATTTCTTCGGTGTTTTGCGAATCGAGCGCACCGGTGGGTTCATCCGCAATAATAATTTTAGGATCGGATGATAACGCCCGGGCGATTGCCACTCGTTGTTTTTGACCACCAGAGAGCTGGTTAGGATATTTACGCATTTGATCGCCCAGACCCACTTTAGTGAGTAAGGCGCGTGCTCGCTCGTCTCTGGCTTTAGCGTTTAGCCGCGTCATATCAAGCGCCAATTTAACATTATCAAGCACGCTGAGGTGACTGACTAAGTTATAAGCTTGGTAAATATAGCCGACGGTGTCACGGCGGTAAGCATCTAGTCGCCGATCTTGGTGATGATCAAGTAGCTCACCGTCTACCCGTACCTCACCGCTAAAATTACGGTCCAGGCCACCAATGATGTTCATTAAGGTCGATTTACCGCCGCCAGATTCGCCTAAAATCGATACAAAATTGCCCAGCTCAAATTTTAAGTTGAGCCCTTTTAGTACCGGAAAGGCGGTTGATCCTAGATAATAAGATTTATGTATGTCTGCTAATTCCAGATAAGCCATTTGCATCTCCAAGTCATTTGCTGATCATGATAACGAGTTCGTTTTAACGTCATGTTATCGGTGGGGTGACACTTTGTCAATTTAAATAGCTAGTGAAGGACTGGGGAATAGTTAGTGTAAAATTGGGACGAACCAATTTTCTAAAAGATTGCAACCAATAATTAGGATGCGTTATACTAATATTAGTAAGCTGATTCATCAGAATAGTCATTAAAGGAGTAGATTAATATGACGATTGATTATGATTCACCTCATTATTTGGAGCAGGTTGATGCTTATTGGCGTGCTGCCAACTACCTGTCAGTGGGGCAGTTATTCTTAATGAAAAATCCCCTCTTAAAGACCCCATTAGTTGCTGAGGATGTTAAGCCAAAGCCAATCGGGCACTGGGGTACGATTGTGCCACAGAATTTCTTATATGCCCATCTTAACCGGGTTATTAAAAAATATGATTTGAACATGTTTTATATTGAAGGGTCAGGACATGGCGGTCAGGTCATGGTTTCTAACGCTTACTTGGACGGCTCTTATACAGAGCGTTATCCCGAAATTACCCAAGATGAAGCTGGGATGACTAAGCTATTTAAGCAGTTTAGTTTTCCAGGTGGGGTGGCTTCACATGCTGCACCTGAGACGCCAGGTTCGATCCATGAAGGCGGCGAGTTAGGTTATTCGCTCTCTCATGGTGTCGGTGCCATCCTAGATAATCCAGATGTCATTGCTGCCGTTGAGATTGGCGATGGGGAAGCTGAAACTGGTCCGCTGACTGCTTCATGGTTCTCCAACCAATTTATTAATCCAGCCAAAGACGGAGCAGTCTTGCCAATTATTCAAGTGAATGGGTTTAAAATTTCAAATCCAACCATTTTGTCACGGATGAGCGATGAAGAACTCACTAAGTACTTTGAAGGTATGGGTTGGAAACCTTACTTCGTGTCAGTCTTTAAAGCAGGCCGCTTTGGTCCGTTTAAAGATCATATGACGATGCATCGCGAAATGGCAGAGACCTTAGATCAGGTCATTACCGAGATTAAAGCGATTCAGTCTAAGGCACGTGAGTCAGGTGATACTTCACCAGCTCATTGGCCAGTCATCATTTTCCAATGTCCAAAGGGTTGGACCGGTCCAAAGAAAGACTTGGATGGTTTACCAATTGAAAATAGTTTCCGGGCACATCAAATTCCAATTCCAGTTGAACAAGATGATTTAACGCATCAAGACATGTTACTGGATTGGCTAAAGAGTTATCACCCTGAGGAACTCTTCAATCCAGATGGCTCCCCGACAGCTGAAGTCTTAGCCAATACCGTTAAGGGCAATCAGCGAATGGCGATGAATCCCATCACCAATGGTGGTTTGCATCCAAAACGCTTGAATCTACCAGATTACCGTGATTTCGCTTTAAAATTCGATCATCCAGGTCAAATTGAAGCCCAAGACATGTCCGAATGGGCTAAGTATTTAAACCGCATTGCTGAACTTAATCCAACTACTTTTCGTGGTTTTGGACCGGATGAGTCGAAGTCAAACCGGTTGTTCGAGTTCCTAGATACGCAAAAGCGGCAATGGGAAGCTGCCATTCATGAGCCACATGATGAGAATTTAGCTCGTCATGGTCGTTTAATTGATTCACAACTGTCTGAACATCAAGACGAAGGTTTTCTAGAAGGTTATGTCCTAACTGGTCGTCATGGTTTCTTTGCGACTTACGAAGCCTTTGGCCGAGTCGTTGATTCAATGCTCACGCAGCATATGAAATGGTTACGTAAAGCGAAGGAGCAATATTGGCGCAAGGATTATCCAGCCCTTAATTTTGTGGCCACGTCAACGGTTTTCCAACAAGACCATAATGGTTATACACACCAAGACCCTGGTATCTTAACGCATTTGTTCGAAAAGAATCGTCCTGACCTCATTCATGAATATCTACCAGCCGATACAAATACCTTATTAGCGGTTGCCAATAAAGCCTTCAGTGACCGCGAGTGTATTAATGTTTTGGTTACCTCTAAGCAGCCTCGACCGCAATGGTTCAGTATCACTGAAGCTAGTGAGCTCGTGGATCACGGCTTAGGTTATGTTGAATGGGCGTCGACTGATCAAGCGGCAACACCAGAAGTCGTCTTTGCTTCGACGGAAACTGAGCCAACGATGGAAGCTTTAGCAGCTATCGAATTACTGCACGATGCGTTTCCAGCTTTGAGAATTCGCTACATTAATGTTGTGGATGTGATGAAATTGATGAGTCCGGCTGATAACCCGGCTGCCATTTCAGATTCCGAATTTGCACGTTTATTCCCAGCAAATGTCCCAGTCATCTTTGCTTGGCACGGCTATAAGACAATGATGTCAGCCATCTGGTTTGCCCGTCAGCGGCAAGATGTTGCCATTCATTGTTATGAAGAAAATGGTGATATTACTACCCCATTTGATATGCGAGTCCTCAATGAACTTGATCGCTTCCACTTAGCTAAGGATGCGGCAGAGCGTATTCCAAGTTTGCGTGGTAAAGCCACCGGCTTTATTCACCGGATGGATGCTTTACTTGCTAAGCACCACCAATACATTAGAGATAATGGACGTGACATTCCTGAAGTGACGACTTGGAAATGGTCAGGCTTAAAATAACAATTCAAGCGAGCAGACTGCAATTGCAGTCTGCTTTCTTTTGATATCGCCTTTTCTTTCTGATAATATTAAATTGATAGCTTATTGCAGTCAGATTACCCAGAGAGGTGTTAGCTAAGCAAGTACCCCATCATCTGTTTAGGAAGTGCAGGAGAATGATGAATTTTGAAGACGTCTATACACATGAACACGCCACACGTAAATTTCTTAGTCGGAAGGTAAGCGAGAAACTACTGGCGCGATTGATTCAGGATGCTCAGAATTCGCCATCTTTATTGAATTCGCAGCCTTGGCATGTTTATGCGGTCATGGGGGATGCACGCATTAATTTATGCCGTGAATATGAAGCCTTGGTGCGTGCCGGTAAGCATCCCCAAGAAGATTTTGCCGCAATGCTATCACTTCATTGGGATACTTTTCCCAGTCAGAATATGGTGAACTTTGGTGCTTCCCAGTCTTATTTTTTCCGGGATAAATTATCACTGTTCACTCAGGCAAATGACACAATGTTTAATGCACCGGTGCTGGTTTATTTGACAATTCCGAAAGCTAGCCCTGCTTGGTCAATCTTTGACTTAGGTATTTTTGCCCAGAGCTTGATGCTCTTAGCAATCAATAAGGGTCTGGCAGTGATTCCAGCTCACTCGTTGGTGGCTTATCCCGAACTTGTGCGTAAATATGCGCAAATTCCGGACAATGAGTCAGTCGGAATGGCTATTGGAATCGGATATGCTGATTGCAAAGCAGAAGTAAATGCTGATAAATATATTCCCAAACGATTACCATTACGGTCGGTCTATCGTTTGTCTAAATGATGATAAGGTGAAATAAAAAATTGACTACAGGTGAAATAGCAACTAATTTGGGGGCTACTTTATTAATTTTTATCATGGCTTCATTCTTTGTCGTGGCCGAGTTTGCGCTTGTGCAAACGCGGCCTAGCCAATTAGAAGACATGATTACCAATCAGGCAGGGAACAGTCGTAAACTGAAGCGTGCCTTGCATATGGTGCATAACCTTAATGAATATTTGTCGACGACTCAGGTGGGGACGACCTTAGTAGGGGTTGTTTTAGGCTGGTTTTCGGCTGAAACCTTTGCTGAACTGTTTCGACAATTGTTGGTTTTGACGCCGCTGAGTATGTCAGTCATTCGGTCAGTCTCAGCTTTTGGCGGGGTAATTTTTTTAACTTATCTTGAAGTGGTCCTCACTGAAGTCGTTCCTAAGAATATGACCATTGACATGCCAGTTAAAATGCTCATGCTGATTGTCACGCCGCTACGACTATTTCATGCGTTGGTTTATCCGTTTGTCTGGCTGCTTAATGTGAGTTCGAATGGGATTCTGAAGCTATTTGGGTTTAACCCAGCTGATGAGGGGAACGAAGTTTATTCCCAATCAGAGATTATTAAATTATCACGTAATGCTGTTCATGGTGGGGCGCTGGATAAAGAAGATTTAACCTACATGGAACGTGCCTTTGAACTGAATGATAAGGTGGCTAAGGATATCATGACTGATCGGACGCGGCTAGAAGTACTTGATGCCAGCGATTCGATTGCCACTGCCTTAAAGAAATACATGGATGAAGGTTATAGCCGCTTACCGGTGGTGCGTGATAACGATAAGGATGATGTCGTTGGCTATGTCTACACTTACGACATTGTGCAACAACAACTCTTGGACAGCCGAGTGCCGGTGACGCGAATTATCAGAACGATTATTACGGTACCCGAATCAATGCCACTGCAAGATATTCTGCATTTGATGATTCAAAAACATACACCAATTGTCCTAGTCGTGGATGAATATGGTGGTACGAGTGGGATTGTCACTGATAAAGATATCTATGAGGAGCTCTTTGGGACGGTTAAGGATGAAGTAGATGATGTTTCCGACGATTACATTATTAAAGATGATCAGGGACAAATCCATGTTTCCGGGAAAACCACCTTATATGATTTCGAGCGTTACTTCCATGTTGATTTGAAGAGCTTTCAAGATAGTGACATTATCACCATTGGCGGCTACATGATGGAACATTATCCGAATCTTAAGAAGAATGAAACGGTCACCCTTGAGGGTTATAAGTTTAAATTAGCGATTGTGGAACAAGGCTTTATGCGATGGTTTATTGTTCAGCCTGTGAGCGTCACTACGGCTTAATTACGAGTTGAACGGATTAAGGCGAAAAAAGTACCGAGATAATGGTAACTTAATGTTATAATCGAAACCATAAGTGCTAGTGTGAGTGATGTAGAGCAGAGGATTTTATAGATGGTAAGAAGTGACAATCTAAGTGCTGTGGTTGAGCGCAAACTTTATACGGAGGCTGATATTCATGAAGCTTGTGTGCGCCTAGGCGACCAATTAACGCAGTTATATACTGGTAAGAACCCATTGGTAGTTGGTGCTTTGACTGGTGCAGTCTTTTTTATGACTGATTTGCTGCGTGAGATGGACGTCAAGATGGACCTAGATTTCATTGATGTTTCTAGCTATGAAGGCACCAAATCATTGGGTAAAGTTGTCGTGAAACATGATTTAAATCGTGAGGTCAAGGGCCGGGATGTCTTGATTGTGGAAGATATCATTGATACAGGGTTAACTTTACAGTTTACGCAGAAGTTATTGGCAGATCGTGGTGCGCGGTCCGTGAAATCAGTTGTGTTACTTGATAAGCGAGCACGTCGTTGTGTCGATTATCAGCCAGATTTGGCTGGTTTTGACTGTCCTAATGAATTTGTCGTGGGTTATGGCATGGACTTAGATGGCCATTATCGTAATTTGCCGTATGTAGGTGTGTTAAAGCCGAGTGAATATTAACCACTCGTTAATTGAACAATTAATGCCGCGATCAACTGGGTCGTGGCATTTTTTAAATGGAAAAGGGGCAGCTGCATGGCGCCACACTTTCAACATCGGCTAACTTTACCAGCTATTATGGGTTGCTTGTTGCTGGTGTTTATCGGTCTAGGATATGCGATGATGCGTTATCCGACGGAAACGACGCAACCACAAGGGATGACACCGAGTGCTTTAGGCATACAATTAAATCAAAATGTTGGTTATGTTGATATGCACCAATTGCAGAATAGCAACATTTCCTTTGTTTATTTGATGGG
>DIDI01000002.1 GCA_002418055.1 Lactobacillus sp. UBA5804
TCCGAATGTAGAACAGATGCCGGCAGTAGTGGAGGAGGATTGGGAGGATGGCAATGACAAGATTGGGTAGTTGGGAAGTAAGACGCCGATTGATAAAGGCTATAAGTGTGGTTTTGCTGGTGAGTATAAAGCGACTGCTAAGGGCTACCAGTGTCCCGTTGGTGGGAACCAGGGTCGGCAGACTTGTGATGGTGTCAAGCGGATCGGAGGCTATTTAGAGAAGCGGTTACGCCGGCCAATGGTTCATGGCCGTCATGAGGAAATTGTTCACCGGGTAAAGCATATGAGTCGTGGCTTTGCTGAAGCAGCGGCAGAAAAGGAAATTGCTAAAAATGCCAAGTAGGGATAAAAATTCACAGGAAGGGCCAGATGTTCGTGGCAACCTGATTAAGATTAGCGTGGATGGCGAATCAATTTTTGTCAATCCTGATGAGTATAAACCCCAAATGACTAAGCAGTCAGCTAGTGAGGCTGCGCCTAAACGGCTACCTAAAAATCCCAAACCTAAAGAGTGGGATTCAAAGGCTTATTCGCTCCACAAGATTGCGGACTATAAACCATTCAATTTCGTCGATGGGGAGGGTGTCCGGTGTTCACTCTACGTTTCAGGGTGTCTGTTTGATTGCCCAGGATGCTACAATTTAGCGGCGCAGAACTTCAATTATGGGCGACCATATACGCAAGAGCTAGAAGATCGTATTATTGCGGATATGTCGCATGATTATGTGCAAGGATTGACGCTACTAGGCGGCGAACCATTTCTAAATACATGGGTTTGCTTGAAGCTGATCAAACGGGTACGACGTGAGTTTGGTCACAAAAAGGATATTTGGTCTTGGTCTGGCTATAGCTGGGAGGAACTCCTGCAGGAGACGCCTGATAAGTTAGAAATGCTTAAGCTAATTGATATTTTAGTTGACGGGCGCTTTCTTGAAGGAAAGAAGGACCTCACCTTACAATTCAGGGGGTCTAGTAATCAGCGTATTATTGATGTCCAGCAATCACTAAAGGCTGGAAAAGTCGTCATTTGGCATAAGTTGGTCAGATAATGATAGTTGTAATTAAAGCAAAGGGTGTGCTTTGGCACATCCTTTGCTTTATGGTTAATTTTTGTTACACTAGCTGGAATGACGGCCAGAATAGGAGAGTACATGAAAAACCAGGCAAAATCAGGGGCAATTAAAGAAATTAGATTAAGGTGGCTTATTTTAGGCCAACTGGTGACGTGGATTGGTTCGAGTTTTATTTGGCCACTTACCTCAGTTTATCTGAATAAGCAATTACATGTGAGTTTGACCGTGATTGGGTTAGTCTTAGCGTCTAATTGTATTGCTTCCATCGTGACTTCGCTGCTCGCTGGCAAATGTTTTGATCGATTCAATCCGTATCCTTTGATTGTGATTGGCATTGGTCTTAGTACCTTGACGCTGTATTTGTTAGCCGCTTTTCATGGCTGGCCAGCTTATTGGGGTTGGATGATTATTACGGGCTTATTAAGCGGCTGGAATGGGACGCTTATTAATGCCATTGGCACCAGCTTAAAACGTTATAGCAGCCGCTATGTGTTTAATATTCTTTATTTTGCCCAGAATTTAGGCGTGGTCATTGGCACCATCGGGGTCGGCTACCTGTATGATTTTTCCATTACCTGGCTGTTTATTTTAGCAGCGAGTTTGTATTTAATGGCGTTTGTTAATGCGATTTGGCATTATCGTCCGATTAGCCAGTTTCACCGTCGCCGTCAGGCGGCCGTTCGCCAAGGCCAGCAACATCAACAAGCAATCATGCCGAAAATCAATTTAGCGATGATTCTTGGGTTGTTTACGGCGTTAGCGGTCACATGGCTGATGTATATGAATTGGGAGTCTAATTTATCAGTTTACATGGTTTCACTTGGGATTCCGTTTCATCGGTATAGTTTGCTGTGGACCATTAATGCGGCAATTATTGTGTTAGTGCAAATCTTACTGGCGCGCTATCCGCATTTGTTTCGGCGCTTGTTTTGGCAAATTATTTTTGGACTTGTGATGTTTTCTTTATCCTTTGTCACGCTAATGTTCGCCAAAGATTTCCCCCATTTTGTGCTATCAATGGTTATTTTAACGGCTGGAGAAGCTACAGCATTTCCGGCCATTCCGGCCTTTGTGAATGAGCTAACGCCGTTAGCCAACAAAGGCAAGTATCAAGGGATGAGTTTGGTCGCTTCCTCGATTGGACGCGCTTTAGGACCAGTCGTTGGTGGTGTGGTGATTGATCGACAGGGTTATTTGGCCTTGTTCATCGTCGCCGCCATGGCCATTTTTCTCATGATTATTTTATTATTGCCCCTGTATCATTTCTGTCGTAGGCGCCTCACTTGGTTTAAGTAACGAGCTTGTCATGATTTTCATTAAAATGTTATAATCAACTTGATAATTTTTAATTTTATAAATAGAAGGGGCTTATTTAATGACAAAACCTAAGCAGATTCGTGGCGGTGCTGGTGATATTCTTGAAGCTAAAACCGGTGTTCGACCACAAGATAATTTATATTTGGCAGTTAATGCCGATTGGATTAACCAAGCGGTGATTCCTTCCGACCGTTCTCGGACGAGCTCCTTTGATGGCATTGATTTAAATGTGGAAAAGGCCTTAATGGCTGACTTTTCAGCGTTTGCTGCTGGTACTAAAGACTTACCTCAGGTACCTAATTTTGATAAAGCGGTCGCTTTATATCAATTGGCACGTGATTTTGAAAAACGGAACCGCGAAGGGGCAGAACCGATTCAAGCGGATCTCGCGCAATTGACTGGCTTAAAGGATTTTGCCGCATTCAATGCCAAAGCAGCAGAGCTTGCTAAAAAGGCCTTTAGCCTGCCATTTGTATTCTCAGTTGATGCTGATATGAAAAATACCAAAGTGAACGTGACCTTCTTTGGCGGACCAAGCACTTTCCTGCCAGATACCACGACTTATCAAACTACTGGTGCGGCTAAATTGTTAGCCGTCTTAGAAAAACAATCCGTTAAGTTGCTCACGATGGCTGGGGTAGCTGCTGAAGCAGCTACAAGTTATGCTGCAGCTGCGATTGCTTTTGATAAGCGGATTGCGGGGATGGTTAAATCAGCCGAAGAATGGGCCGATTATCCAGCAATGTATAATCCAATGTCCTTTAAGGACTTTGCGGCCAAATTTGATCAGTTTGACATGGCACAGGTAGCACCAGCAATTTTAGGTGAGACCCCAGAACGCATCATTAATACCGATCCGAGATTTTTGGATGAAGTTAATGGCCTCCTTAATGCTGATAATTTTGCTGAACTCAAAGGTTGGCTCTTAGTTAAGTTTATTAATGGTGTGGCTGCTAGTTTGTCCCAAGCTTTCCGTGAAGCGGCCTTTCCGTTCAGCCAGGCCCTCTCTGGTCAACCAGAGCTCACCTCTGGCGAGAAACAAGCTTACTACTTTGCTAATAGTGAATTTAGCGACGTGGTTGGGGTTTATTATGGTCAGACCTATTTTGGTGATCAGGCCAAAAAAGATGTGCTTGATATGATTCATAAGATGCTGGCTGTTTATGAACAACGTTTACAGCATAATAGCTGGTTATCTGAAGCCACTAAGGCGAAAGCAATTGTGAAATTGCAGGCGTTAATCTTAAAGGTGGGTTATCCAGATAAGATTGAAGCTATTTATAATCGGTTGCAGGTTACCCCAGCCAGTGCTGGTGGAACGCTTTATGAGAATACCCGTGCTGCTGCGATGACGAGACAAGCCGATGAACTTGAAAAACTACACCGGCCAGTTGATCGCACAGTTTGGCTAATGCCAGGAAACCTCGTTAATGCTTGTTATGATCCACAACGTAATGATTTAACGTTCCCAGCTGCCATTTTACAGGCCCCATTCTACGACTTGAAACAAAGCCGGGCTGCTAATTTTGGTGGGATTGGTACCGTTATTGCCCATGAAGTTTCGCATGCGTTTGACAACAACGGGGCTAAATTCGACGAATTTGGGAATATGGTTGATTGGTGGACGAAGGCTGATTTTGCTGAATTTAAACAGCGGACTGAAGCTGAAATTGCATTATTCGATGGTCTTCAATATGGTCCCGTTAAATTAAATGGGAAGCAAATTGTTTCTGAAAATATTGCCGATCAAGGCGGCTTAACTGCCGCTGTCCAAGCAGCCAAAGATGAAGGTAATGATTTGCATGAGTTGTTTGAAAATTTTGCCCGGGTATGGGCCAACAAACAATTAACGGAATCAATTAAGACGCAAGTTGCGGTTGATGTTCATGCACCTGGTCCAGAACGGGCTAACGTCCAATCACAGTCACAAGATGAGTTCTACACCACCTTTGATGTTAAACCAGGCGATGGGATGTATTTGGCACCAGAAGAACGGGTTCATATCTGGTAATGATGCGCTAATTAAAAAAGTCACGATAACTTAGTTATCGTGACTTTTTTAATTGCTTAAGCTTTGTGGTTGGTTGGCTTAATTCTTTTGATATAAGAAGGATTAGGTGCCCCTAAAATCAGTGGTACGCGTTCAATCACAGTATCAGCGTACTCGAGTCCAAACCATGAGGCTGGATTGCTGGAGAGGTTTTGCAGCCACACACGGGCCGTGACGATCCATTTTTCATAACCCGTAAGTTGAGTTTGGGGACTGACCACGTCATTCACAATAACGAAGGAGAAGTCACCGACATCACGCCCTGGGGTGGTGGTATAAGCTTGTGGTTGTGCTTCAATCGTTCCGTCAGCGATTAAATCATGGACAATTTGTCGCAAGTAGATATTCACACTCGCCTGTTTCTTAAATCCTAGGTAGAGCTGAATATTGATGACATTCTTGGTGCCGAAAGTATTAATGG
>DIDI01000045.1:0-36014 GCA_002418055.1 Lactobacillus sp. UBA5804
TTCGAGCCTGACAGCCGGAGCTCTGGAGTGTTGTCCGAGCGGCTTAAGGAGCATGATTGGAAATCATGTATATGGGTTTAATCCTGTATCGAGGGTTCAAATCCCTCACACTCCGTTAAATAAAATGAAAAGACTGATATATTGGCATTGAAGCTGGTTATCAGTCTTTTTTTACCGAAAATCTACCGAATAAAATAAAACTAAAAAATTAGAGTACTCTGATTTTGAAATTCTGGTTATTTTTGTTATAACCAGTCAATTGGGTATCTGATTTGACAAAAAATTTGAAGCAGGATAGCATTAAAAGATATAAGATAAATGAAAGGATATAAAATGAGAGCTAGAGTGATCATTTATAATCCAAAATTGGATTCAATTTTGCTAATACATAGAAAAAAGAATGGAAGAGATTACTGGGTCATTCCTGGTGGTGGCGCTAAAGGTGCAGAAACGCCCATCCAAACTGCGATTAGAGAAATTGAAGAAGAATTAGGATTGATTTTTTCATCGCAAGAATTGTTTGGTATTTTTGAGATGGGGAAAGAAGCTGAAATCCAAAAAATTTTTTTTGCTGAATCAAGTATCGTTAGAGCGCCTTCAATCTCAGGCGAAGAACTAAATAGGTCTAATAAAAACAATATTTATATACCAACTTGGGTAAATTTAAATGTAATACCAACAATTAATCTTTTACCTATTGAAGGTAAAATTAAATTACAACACTATTTATATAGTTTAGAAAATGGAAAAAATAAAAATCGATGACAATACTGTACTATCCTATATGGAACTTACCTGCTTCGTTTAGATTTATGAGCAACCTTGATTATCAAGGTTGCTTTTTTGTTGTTCTGCTAAGGAAAAGCGTTTGCTTTGACAGATAGTCCATGTGGGTACTATGCTAGAATTGTATTCGCATAGATTAATGGAGAATAACATGGAACAGACGGTGGTAGAAAGGCTCAATCTTTCAATTAGCATAGCGAGTCAGGCTTATGGTAATTGGGATAAACGTAACGGCCTAAGTTCATACGTGAGTATTATCCTCTATGAGCTATCAATTCATAATCGGATGACGCAGCGTGAATTGATTAAGTTGACCGGTATTCCAAAACAGTCAATCAGTAAGGGAATTCATCGCCTTGATGATCAAGGGTATTTGATTATTACGCAAAGCCAGCGAGATAGTCGCGTGCGCTACTGTCGTCTCACTGATCAGGGCCGTGAATATGCGGCCAGTGTAGTTGAACCGCTGATGAAACTTGAACAAATTGTTGCTAAGGAGCTAGGCGACCGAAAGATACATGACTTAGCGTGTCTGATGACCCAGTGGAGTCATCGGCTTAGTCATTTAGTGGAACAGCAAAAATAATGGATAGCCAAGCATGGAAATCTAGTGTGACGAAACAGGAGAATTAATTATGGCAGCAATTATTGAATTTAAACATGTTGATAAGTATTTTGGAAAATTGCATGCGCTAAAGGATATTAATCTTACTATTAATGCCGGTGAAGTGGTAACTGTAATTGGGTCATCAGGTTCAGGGAAATCGACCCTAATTCGGACAATTAATGGTTTGGAAAAAATCAATTCTGGACAATTACTTGTCAATGGCCATGATCTAGCAGCAAAACATACAAACATTAATCGGATTCGCAAGAATGTCGGCATGGTTTTCCAGCATTTTAACCTTTATCAGAATCATACGGTGATTGATAATATTATGCTGGCACCACGGATTGTTCTAAAGCGCCCTGAAGCTGAAAATCGTGAAATTGCTGAACGGTTACTTAAGACCGTTGGCTTAAGCGAGAAGGCCAATGATTATCCGCGGCAACTGTCTGGCGGTCAGGAACAACGGGTGGCAATTGCTCGCTCGCTGGCGATGAAGCCAAAAGTTATCCTCTTTGATGAGCCGACCAGCGCATTGGATCCTGAGATGATTCAGGGTGTGCTTGATGTGATGAAAAAAATTGCTAAGTCCGGGATTACTATGGTTGTGGTAACCCACGAAATGGGCTTTGCACGTGAAGTCGGTGACCGTATTTTATTCTTTGACCAAGGAAAAATTTTGGAGGATTCTCATGATCCAAAAGCGTTCTTTAAACAGCCAAAGACTGCACGGGCACGTAATTTCTTGAGTAAGGTTATTGCCTATTAGGAGGGTGGTCATATGCGTAAAGTCACCAAAGCCTTGCTAGTATCGCTATTAGCCTTGTTCATGGCTGGTTGTGGTAAACCACGAGGTAATGAGTATCATCAGATTGTCAGGACCAAAACAATTACCTGGGGAATAAAGACAGATACACGGCTATTCGGTCTGTTGAGTGTTAAGAGTGGTAAAGAGGAAGGCTTTGAGCTTGATTTAGCAAGAGCGATGACCAAACAGATGCTGGGACCAACTGGTCAAGCTAAGTTTGTCCAAACCACTGCTAAAACTAAAATCCCATTATTACTAAGTCGTTCTGTTGATGTTGTTTTAGCGACAATGACGATTACGCCTGCACGTCAGAAGATTGTTGCCTTTACTCATCCATATTTTGCAGCTGGGCAATCTATTTTGGTAAAAGATGCCAGTCCAATAAAGGGAATCAAATCACTTAATCGTCATGGCATTGTCGTGTTGGCAGTTAAAGGTACGACGGCAGTTGATAATATGAAGAAGTTTGCACCGAAGGCACGTGTTCAAGAATATGATGATTATGGACAAGCGTTTGCGGCTTTGAAGTCGGGTCAAGGTGATGCGATGACAACTGATAATGGGATTCTAGCTGGGATTGCTAGCGAGAACCGTGGTTATCATCTGGCAGGTAAGACGTTTACCGATGAACCCTATGGGATGGCACTCAACAAGCACCAACCGGATCTTAGAAATGCCCTTAACCAGGCGCTTGCGGCTTTGAAGCAAAATGGCACTTATCGCCGTCTAGTTGAGAAGTGGTTTACTGGGATTAAAGGCTTTAGCGTAAAGGAGGCTGAGCATTAATGTTTACATTGTTCGCCAATAACTGGTCCACCTATCTTTCAGGTTTTGGTCATACGATTGCTGGCAGTGTGTTAGCTTTAATTGCCAGTCTTATTTTAGGAACTGTATTTGCTTTATTAGAGGTTTCAGAAAGTCGGGCTTTGCGTGGTCTTGCAAGTACTTACATCGAAATTTTTCGTAATATTCCGCTGTTAGTAGTAACCATGGTTTTCTATTTGGTTATTCCCATGTATGTTGTCAAAATAAATGGCTTTACAGCGGGAACTATTGGGTTATCACTTTACACCTCAGCCTTTATTGCGGAAACTATTAGGTCTGGAATCAATGCTGTTGGGGATGGCCAGATGGAAGGTGCTAGGAGTAACGGAATGACCTACGTAGAAGCAATGCGTTATGTCATTTTGCCTCAAGCATTTCGCTTTTCACTTCCGGCATTAGGTAACCAATTCGTTAATCTGATTAAAAATTCTTCAGTTTTATCTTTCGTAGCGGGATTTGATTTAATGTATCAGGCGGATTCGATTGCCTTTTCAACTTATCAAGTAATCCCATCTTATCTAATTGTTGGGATTTTTTACCTCATTTTAACGATGCCGCTAAGTTATTACATGAAGCATCTCGAAAAAGGCGGGAGGAAGCAAGATGTCTAGTTTTGTTCAAGCTTATCAGTGGGTTAACCTTCGCTTTTTGCTACAGGGGTTCTGGCTTACGATTGAAGTATCCTTAATTTCAATCACCATTAGTTTCATCCTTGGATTGATTTTGGGGACGCTTAGATTTAGTCGTATCCGTTACGTTTCAGCGATTGAAGGTTTCGTGATTGACTTGATTCGTAATCTACCACTGCTGCTTATCATTTTCTTTACTTACTTTGGTTTGCCACAATTCGGTATTCGGGTCAGTCCATTTGGTGCAGCCGTTTCAGCTTTGGTTATTTTCGAGTCAGCCATGATCAGTGAAATTGTCCGTGGTGGGCTGGCAGCTATCGATCCCGGTCAAATGGAAGGTGCCAGAAGTAATGGGATGAGTTATATGCAGGCAATGGTACATGTCATTATTCCGCAAGCTTTAACGAAAATGATTCCGGCTTTGTTATCGCAATTTGTCTCACTAGTAAAAGATACCTCTTTGGCAACCATCATTTTATTGCCAGAGTTGCTTTACCGGGCACAAATTATCTATAGTCAGAATAGTACTTATATGATCCCCATGTATCTGATGATTTCCATCTTATATTTTGCAATCTGCTTTACCTTATCGCAGTTGGCGAAACGCTTAGCAAGACGATTAGCGTAAGTAACATTCAAATAAAAAAAGGCATTCCCCTTAGGGAGTGCCTTTTTTGTCGTTGTAATTGCTGTGTTAGATGTATTTGATGCTTAAGTTGCTCATAGTGAGGTTGCCCCTAATGATTAAGGTAGTATTGTCGTTTGTCTGACCTGGATGCCGGGTTTCACTAATATCTGAAAAAGTGTGATTACTTTGATCATTAACTACCCAGCCGCGAGGGATATAGAGGGAAATATCTGACATGCTACTGGTAATGTTCAGGGTAATTGTGTGGTCAGCCGGTGTGACGTCATCAAAGTAAAGTGATAGATCACTAATGCTAGCTTTAAGATCTACTTGTTCTAGTTGAGAACTATGTAGGTACCGGCTATGATCACTTAAATTGGCGACTACTTCGATGCGGCGTTGATCATTTTGATTGTCATCAGCAGTATCATTGAAATTGTCATCAGCGCTGTCAGCTTCTTTGCTGAATTGCCCTTCAAGTGGCTCTGTGTGTGATTTCATATCATTGACCCAATCAGATGAAATCTTAAAGTGGGTGGTCCCTTTAAAGACGAGTTGTAACCCAATTGCCAAGAAAAGCGCACTTAGCCAAATGGCGCCGCTTGGAATTGGCAATAGCCAAATTGTTTTGGCAACAGTAGCCGTAAGCGCTAGGCTAATTGAGCCAGCGATCCAGCTACGTGACCAATAAGATTTAATGGTATAGGCACCAAAGACGAGGAGCAAGATTAAATTCCAGATATTAATACCCGTGTGAATGACATGAGCAGCTTGTAATACAATAAAGACAGCACTCAAAATAAATAAGATACCCCAAAAGCGACGTTTTGTTTTGTTCATAATGATTTCCTTCTTTCGTCCAGAGTTTGTTTTAGCTTAGCGTAGTAGCGGCGAGAAACGTATAGTGTTTTATATGAATCCTTAAATTCAATTAGACAATCTGAACTGGATTTTTTAATCGAAAATATTTGCAAGGTATTAATAATAGCTGACTTGGAGACACGCAAGTAGTTCGTGGGTAGGGTCTTCTCGAGTTGGTAAAGTTTATAGTTCGTTTGATAACTCGCATCTTTAGTATGGACCATAATATGCCGTGTCTCTGCTTCAAAAAATAAGATATCAGTTAACTCGAGATAATAAGTTTGTTCACCGCGATGGCCGACAACTTCCGTTAGGACTTCTTTCTGTTGGTTACCTAACATGCGATAAAGCTGCAACACAAATTCATTTATCTCTCGTGAACGGATGGTAATTGTGGTTTCTTTAGCATCGGGATCAATTTCTAAATTTACTTTCACATTTCTGACCTCCTCCTTAGTTTTAATCATAGCAGATACAGCGCTTGGGTCGAGCATTTTAGTATAAGTGGTCTAAATTGATGAATAAGTGGGGTTATTTTGAAACTTTATTTTTTACGCATGTAATTCACTTTAAGTTCTTGACAGACATGGTGAAAATAAAGTATGATACCTAGTTAACTTATGAGAGAGAAAATTGCTAGCAATCTTGGCGGTTAACGCATATGAGTCAATATTGCGGTTTAGTATTCAGTAACTCGGCGAAAAAGAAAGCTGAGTTAGTTTGTAGTGATCATTCGTTTGGCATGCAGCTGCCATTTGGCAGAAAGCGACTGGTTGGCTGAATATGAAACCATTTTAAGAGGATAACTAACAGGAGAGAATAATGAAAAAGAATTGGAAAGTGGTTGTACCACTTGTTGCTTTTTGTGCACTTTTTTTGACCGGTTGTGGTAGTAAAAAGGCTAGTCAATCAAGTTCAAAAGTAAATATTGTGACGTCAACGAACGTTTATGCAAATATTGCGAAACAGGTTGTTGGCAAATATGGTACTTCTACGCCAGTGATTAAGAATGGCGATACTGATCCCCATGACTTTGAACCAACAACTGCTTCGGCTAACACTGTTAGCAAAGCTAATGTTGTTATTGCCAATGGTTTAGGTTATGACAGCTGGATGGGAAAATTAGCTTCATCAAGTAGTAAAAAAGCCGTTAGAGTTGGTAACGATTTGCTTCATTTCAAGAACAACAGTAATCCACATATTTGGTACAACTTGAATATGGCTAATGTCTACGTTAACTACATCGTTAAGCGAGCATCTAAACTTGATCCAGCCCATGCAGCTGCTTTCAAGGCTAATGCTAAGCGGTACATGGCGAAGATTGCGAATATCAAAGCCGTTGCCAAGAAGATTAACGGGACAAACGAAAAGCCAGTCTTTGTTTCTGAACCAGTCTTTGATTATGCGCTGTTAGCTACTGGCTTTAAGGTGGGCGACCAGGAATTTGAAGAAGCAACTGAGAATGAAACTGATCCAAGTGCTAAGACAATTCGTGAAATTCATGAAACGATTGCCAAGAAAGGTTACAGCCTCTTTGTTAACAATACGCAAGCTTCAAGTTCAACGGTTAATAACTTGTTGAAATTAGCTAAAAAACAAAATATCCCAGTCTTGAACGTTAGAGAAACCATGCCAAATGGTGTTTCTTACTACCACTGGATGTATGGCAACTATTCTAGATTGTACAAGCAGTTTGCAAAATAGAACTTGCAAAAATTCTTGAAGCAGGTATACTGATAAATGTCCTGTTTTAAGGAAGACCCGTTGGTCAAGCGGTTAAGACACAGCCCTTTCACGGCTGTAACATGGGTTCAAATCCCGTACGGGTCATTTTTTGAAAATTGAGAGTGTTCGATGTATAGCGGACTGCAACTTTAAGGTTACTATTGATCAGCACTTTAAACTATCGGCTTGACCGATAGTTTTTTGTTTTCAAAAGAAAGTTTAAAGTTTAAAATATAATAATGGTCGGTTCAAGTCCTGAGAGGATTCACAAATTGTGAAGATGCCTTGTAACCGAATAGCTAGTCTATATAGGGGGACCATACATAATGGAAAAGAAATTATTTACGTCGGAATCAGTTTCCGAAGGACATCCTGATAAAGTTGCAGATCAGATTTCTGATGCAATTTTGGATGCAATTTTGAGACAAGATCCATATGCACATGTTGCATGTGAGACATCTGTGACTACTGGAATGGTGCTCGTTTTTGGAGAAATTTCGACGACTGCTTACGTTGACGTACAAAATATTGTACGCAAAACAATTCGTCGGATTGGTTATAATCGCCCTGAGCTTGGGTTTGATGCCAATAACTGCGCTGTTCTAGTTGATATTGATGAACAATCACCTGATATTGCTGAAGGGGTGGATCATTCACTGGAAGTTAGAGAAGCAGCTAGTGAAGATCAACTAAATCAAATTGGTGCAGGCGATCAAGGGCTCATGTTTGGGTTCGCGATTAAGGAAACACCAGAATTGATGCCTTTACCGATTGCCTTAGCCCATCGGCTAATGCGTCAAGTTGCACATTTACGCAAAGATGGGACCTTACCATGGCTGCGACCAGATGCCAAGGCACAAGTAACCGTGGAATATGATGAACATGATCGGCCACTGCGAGTTGATACGGTTGTGATTTCAACTCAGACAGATGCAGAGGTTAGCGGGCAGACCATCCGGCAAGCGATGCTAAAGGATGTCATTCAACCGACGATTCCAGCTAAATATCTGGATCAGGAAACTAAGTATTTGATTAACCCATCGGGCCGGTTCGTGATTGGCGGTCCTAAAGGGGATGCAGGTTTAACTGGACGTAAAATTATTGTTGACACGTATGGTGGCTATGCACGCCATGGTGGCGGTGCTTTTTCTGGAAAAGATGCTACCAAAGTGGATCGTAGTGCTTCTTATGCAGCACGGTATGTGGCTAAGAATATTGTGGCGGCTGGCTTAGCTTATCGCTGCGAAGTACAATTAGCCTACGCAATCGGGGTTGCTCATCCGGTTTCAATTCGGGTGGATACCAATGGGACTGGCACCGTCAGAGATGATGTCTTGACCGCTGCGGTAAGAGCCAACTTTGACTTACGCCCGGCTGGAATTATTGCCATGCTCGATTTACGTCGGCCAATTTACGAACAAACAGCTGCTTATGGTCATTTTGGTCGGACTGATATCGATTTACCTTGGGAGCATACTGACAGAGTAGCAGCGCTACAGGCTTTTGTTAAAGCTACGCATTAAACTGGCTGGGTAATTAGCTAATATGAGTGAATAGAGGGTTATCAATGATGAAAAAAACAGACGTGAGTTTGGTCACGCTTGCCATTTTTCTAACCACCTTTATGACTGCCATTGAGGGGACCATTGTTTCAACTGCAATGCCAACCATTGTGGCTGATTTAGATGGGCTCGATATGATGAACTGGGTCGTTTCAATTTTCTTGTTAATGACGGCTGTTTCTACTCCAATTTATGGAAAACTGGCGGATACGTTTGGTCGCAAGCCAGTTTTTTTGTTTGGTATTTTTGTGTTCGTCTTAGGATCTGGTCTTTGTGGTTTAGCAGGTAATATGATTGAGTTGATTCTGTTTCGGGTCATTCAGGGGTTGGGTTCAGGCGCTGTGCAAACAGTAGCGATTATCGTTTTAGCAGATATGTATGCGCCTGCTCTGCGTGCTAAAATGTTAGGCATTAATTCTAGCTTTTGGGGTGTTGCGTCAGTCATTGCACCTTTGCTAGGTGGCTTTATTGTCCAAAAATTATCTTGGCACTGGGTGTTTGAAATTAACGTTCCACTAGGAATAATTGCTTTTTTATTGGTGGCAGCTTATCTCAAGGAAGGCGTCCACTACAATCATAGCAAACTTGACCTTAAAGGGACTGTCTGGTTAAGTAGCTTTTTGCTTGCCATGATGCTCTTTTTCCAGAAGATTGAAGCAAATCCAGACTGGCTATTGTTAGTGACTTTATTGGCTATCGTGGTAATTTCTGGCGTCGCCTTTTATCGCGCTGAACAAAAAGCTAAGGATCCGGTCTTACCGCTATCATTATTAGCCAATCGCGAATTCTTAGTACTTAATCTGATTAATTTGCTTGCCTTTGGTATCGTGATTGGATTTGAATTTTATTTACCAACATGGATGCAAGGTATTAATGGTGTCAGTGCTTCGATTGCCGGTTTTGTCGTCACGCCAAGTTCTGTTTTTTGGATTGTGGGCTCGTTTATTGTAGGGAATTTGATTGCTAAATGGGGCACCTCGAAGGTGTTTAAGATCTTGCTGGGCTTACTATTATTGGTTGAACTTGGCTTGATTTTAGTCCCAATAACGACGCCGTTCTGGGTTTTCCTGATTTTTGGTCCTTTTGCTGGATTGGCATTTGGGGCAATTACGATGCAAACTTTAGTCCGCTCGCAAATGATGGTTCCGTCTGATCAGATTGGGATTGCAACAAGTTTTAATACTTTAATGAAATATCTCGGCCAAACAATTTTAATTGCTTTATATGGCATCGTGTTTAATTTAGTCATTGCTAGTCACTTAGTACGTTATCCAAAATTAACTGCTGGGATGATGAATAAGGTCGTTTCAGCACAGAATGCCCAGCATCTAAATCCGACTTTACTCCCTGATTTACGACGTGTTTTATTTAGTGGGCTGAAAAGTGTCTATATAATTGGGTTTATGCTAGTGCTTTTAGCGATTTTCTTGGTCTATCAGATTACAGCAAAGTGCCGACATCATAAGCCAGAAGCAGCTCACGTAAGTAGTTAGTAATTATCTAATAAATTAAAGATTTGCTTTTTTGGAGCGTATTAATTATACTTAACTCTTATTCTCGTATAGTATACATTTTGAGGATAACTAAGGAAAAGGTTTGCCAAGTTGGTGGATAAGGAGAGACTCCTAATGGAAGATACAGAAAAGCGTGTTGCGTACTCATTTAGTCAAATTTGCGATCAGATGACGTGGGTTGAAGAGCGATACTTACGGAAAGGACAATTTTCAGACATAACTGCCAAAGAATTACGTGTGGTAATTGTGATTGCCCAGCTCGAAAGTGCCACTGCACGCCATGTCGCTGATCGTTTGCATCTTACTCCGGGGACGTTAACCGTTACTATTAATCGACTTAATGAAAAAGGTTATACGACGCGAACACGAGATGATTCTGATCGCCGAGTTGTGATGATCCGCTTAACTGTACGTGGTCGAAAACTTTACCGTGCGCATCGTGAATTTCAACGCGAGATGCTTGAGCTAGTCATGCCCGAGATGCCGACTTCATATCAAGCGTCACTGGCTAATGGCTTAGAGCGTCTGAGCGCTAAAATAGTTGCGTTGGGTAAGTAGTTTCCAAAGTAACTCCGACGGGTATTGCAAGCTGTTTTGCTGGCAAAGATGCGCTAGTGTTAAACCTTTTTAGTAGCACTTATCTCTTTATAAGCAAAAGTTATAATTGGGATAAGTCATGCTTGGAATGGTATTATTTTTTTGACAACTGTGCTAGTATCTCTTACACTAGCTAAGGTCAAATGTTGATAAGTAATTCTTTTGAGCTAAATTAGCCGTATCATGTCGGTCTGATATAAAGCTTAATGGAATCATGTTATGAGTAAGAAATGGTAACCATGGAAAAGAAAGCTAAGTCATTTGAAGATACGTTTGTTCAAGTTTGTGAGCAAATTTCATGGATCCAGGAGTTTGAATTCCGTCACGGCAGCTATAGTGATATAACTTTAAAAGAATTGCGTGCAGTAGTCGTTATTGCTGAAATTGAGCAACCAACCGCCCGCAGAATTGCCGATTGTCTGAATTTATCACCGGGAACCTTAACAATTACGGCTGATCGCCTTGTCCGTAAAGGTTATGTTGATCGTGCGCGCGATGCTAAAGATCGCCGGATTGTCCACATTTTCTTAACGGATCGTGGGCGTGAACTGTATAAAAAGTATCGTACATTACAAAAACAAGCTTATAAAAAGCTCGTTGCGGGAATGTCAGCAGAACAAGTAAGTGTTTTGCAACGGGGCTTTGAAAATTTATTTGCCCATTATGATGCTGAACAACAGAAGAGTAAGCCTGAATAATAAAAAAAAGCAATCTAACGATTGCTTTTTTGTTTGCTTTGACATTAGCGTGAATGCTTGACTAGTGATAGATAATACAGTAAACAGTAACCTATTAGCACAAACAATATGCCTTCAAGCCAGCCACCCAAGACATCACTTGGGAAGTGCACGTGAAGATAAATTCTGGTGTAGCCGATTAGTAGGGGCATGAAAAGACAAATGCCACACAACAGTCGGCGCCATAATGATCGCCGAATTAAAATGAGGAAGATAATAAATAAACAGCCATAAAGTGAAGCTGAACCAATAGAGTGGCCTGAAGGAAAGCTGTAGCCGCCGGCGTAGACTAAATGCTGCACGCTAGGCCGTGGGCGCTGGACGAGCTGTTTCAATAACCAGCTATAGCCATTGCCCACCATCATTGTAAGTGCCATAAAAGTAGCTTCAGGAAAGTGGCGATAAGCTAGTAAGATAAAGACGCAAAGGATCGTTAGAAAAGTAGCACTTTTAGGACTACCTACATCGGTGATAGCTCGCGTAAATTGAATTAGGCCCTGCGTTTGATGGTTGTCTAAAAAATGGATAATGGCCTGATCGAAAAGTCGAATTAGAGGACTACTAGAACTGACAAGTAGTGTCCAAATAACAAATAGGCTAGCCACAACCAGTGTAGGTCTTTCTGGGTGAGTTAATGGAACATGTTTTGTTTGATGCAAAAGAGCCTCCCTCTTGTAATTTTTAACAGTTGTGGTAAATTATAATCATTGTTACTTTAAAAATAAAGACGAGGAAGTAGTAATATCGTTAACTTCTTGAATAAGCGACAGGCTGGTTGGTGTGAAGTCTGATAAGAAGTGCGGTGTGAACTTATCCGGTATTAGTCTAACGTTTGGCTATCCGCGTTATGGGGCTTTGAGGGCCACACCTATATGGTGTGGAACTTAGGTGGTACCGCGATTGTTCGTCCTATGGAGTTTTCATAGGGCCTTTTTTATTGGCAGGGAGAAAGTAATGTATAACCACAAAGTAATCGAAAAAAAGTGGCAGGCTTATTGGGCCGCCCATCAGACGTTTAAGACAGGTCAAGATCCTAAAAAGAAGAATTATTATGTGCTAGACATGTTTCCTTTTCCATCTGGTAAAGGATTGCATGTAGGTCACCCAGAAGGCTACACTGCAACAGATATTATGGCTAGGATGCGCCGGATGCAAGGTTATAATGTGCTCCATCCAATGGGCTGGGATGCATTTGGACTTCCAACTGAACAATACGCACTCAAAACAGGTCAAGATCCAGCTAAAGTGACAGACGATAATATTGCCAATTTTAAAAAGCAGCTCAACAAGTTGGGATTTTCGTATGATTGGGACCGCGAGATTCGGACTTCTGATCCATCCTACTATAAGTGGACGCAGTGGGTTTTTGAACAAATGTACAAGATGGGGTTAGCATATGAGGCAGATGTTCCCGTTAACTGGTCACCAGATTTAGGCACGGTTGTTGCTAATGAAGAAATTGTGGATGGGAAGACGGAACGGGGTGGTTATCCGGTTTATCGGCGCAATATGCGGCAATGGATGTTGAAAATGACTGCCTATGCTGATCGGCTGTTAACCGACTTAGATGATTTAGATTGGCCAGAACCAATCAAGGAAATGCAACGCAATTGGATTGGCAAATCAATTGGGGCACAAGTGACATTCAAGATTAAAGACCGTAACGAGACGTTTGACGTCTTTACGACGCGTCCTGATACCTTGTTTGGTGTGTCTTATGCTGTGTTAGCACCCGAAAATGCACTGGTAACTGAGATCACCACTCCTGAACAACAAGCTGCCGTCAAGACTTATCAGGATACAATCGCTTCGAAGTCTGATCTTGAGCGAACTGACTTAAACAAAGATAAAACTGGCGTTTTCACCGGTGCTTATGCTATTAATCCGGTCAATAACGAGGCTGTTCCGATTTGGATTTCAGATTATGTCTTAGCCAGTTATGGGACTGGTGCGGTAATGGCTGTTCCAGCCCATGATCAACGTGATTATGAGTTTGCCAAAAAGTTTGACTTACCGATTAAGGCGGTAATCACTGGTGGCGATTTAAGCCAAGCTGCTTTTACTGGTGACGGCGTGCATGTGAACTCACAATTTTTGGATGGGCTAGATAATGAAGCTGCTAAAAAGCAGGTCATTGATTGGCTAGCTGAGCGTCATCAAGGTAAACGCAAGGTTAATTACAAGTTACGTGACTGGGACTTTTCTCGTCAGCGTTACTGGGGAGAACCAATCCCAGTGATTCACTGGGAAGATGGTGAAGTTAGCCTCGTACCAGAATCAGAATTACCGCTGCGCTTGCCACATGCGACAGATATTAAACCATCTGGTACACCTGAAAGTCCACTGGCTAATTTAACTGATTGGATTAATGTTGTAGATGCCAATGGTCGTAAGGGTAAACGTGAAACGAACACAATGCCAAACTGGGCAGGCTCATCCTGGTATTACTTACGCTACATTGATGCACACAATGATCACGAATTAGCAAATCGCGATCTCTTAAAAGCTTGGTTACCAGTGGATTTGTATGTCGGTGGTGCCGAACATGCCGTACGTCATCTGTTGTACGCGCGGTTTTGGCATAAGGTGCTGTATGATCTGGGCGTGGTGCCAACCAAAGAGCCATTCCAGAAATTATATAACCAAGGTTTGATCTTAAAGGATCATGAAAAAATGTCTAAGTCACGCGGCAATGTGGTGAACCCTGACGATGTGATTGATGAATATGGGGCTGATGCGCTTCGGACTTATGAGATGTTCATGGGACCACTAGATGCCTCGATTGATTGGGATGATAATGGTCCTGCATCAACAAAGAAGTTTCTAGACCGAGTATGGCGGCTATTTGTGAATGATCTTGATTTGCAAGCAATTCCGCAAGAAAAGCTGGTAGCTGAGAATGATGGCGAGCTTGACCACGTCTATCACGAGACGGTTAAAAAAGTGACCCAGGACTTTAATGCCTTGCACTTTAACACAGCTATTTCACAAATGATGGTCTTTATTAATGCAGCTCAAAAGGCTAAGACCATTCCAATGGCGTACGCTGAAGGCCTAGTGAAACTACTTTCGCCAGTTGCACCACATATGATGGAAGAGATTTGGTCAATTTTTGGCCATGATACTTCAATTAGTGAGGCTACTTGGCCAAAATTTGATCCTGCTAAGCTAGTAGAAGCAACAGTTGAGATAATGGTACAAGTTAATGGGCGCTTGCGTGGCAAGGTGGTAGTCAATAAAGACGAACAGCGTGCTAAGGTAGAAGAGCTAGCCTTAAATGATGCTAATGTCAAACGCTTCATTGCAGGCAAGACAGTCAAAAAAGTGATTGTCGTCCCGAATAAAATTGTTAATATTGTGGCTAAATAAGTCTTAAGATGGTTAAAAAGCCCTGACAATTAGTGCAAGTGGGAGTAGCATGGTTTGACAGAAGGAATTTTAAGACAGGAAGCTTTATGAACAATAATCGTGCAAATCCTGCTGATTCACAAGCAAAAATGCTTAAAGGCTCAGCGTGGATGACTTTTGGCTCAATTATTTCGCGAGTTTTGGGCGTGATTTATATCATCCCCTGGTATGCTTGGATGGGTGCTTACGGCAATATTGCTAATGCGTTAACCGCTAAAAGCTACAACATTTATAGTTTGTTTTTGATTGTTTCAACCGCTGGTATTCCTGGTGCGGTGGCAAAACAAATTGCCAAATATAACGCCTTAGATGAGTATCGGGTCGGTCAGAAATTATTTAAGCATGGCTTGGCCTTGATGGCACTTTTTGGGGTGCTCTGTGCCATGATTATGTATTTTGCTGCACCAATTTTAGCAGCTGAAGACTTACGGCAAGTTCCCGTTTTACGTAGTTTGGCTTTTGCTGTGGTTGTCATTCCTGTGATGTCCATTTTTCGAGGGTATTTTCAGGGCTATAGCAATATGATGCCAAGCGCCATGTCACAATTTGTAGAACAGCTGGCTCGTGTTATCTGGATTTTATTAACTGCATATGTCATCATGCGGGTGCAGCATGGGAATTATTTGGCAGCAGTTACGCAATCGAATTTGGCTGCTTTTGTGGGTGCAATTTTTGGAATTTTGTTGCTTTGTGTCTTTTATTTACGCCAAAAACGTCAGGTCGATCAATGGATTGCTGATTCACAAGGCAATTTGCAAGTATCCACTGGTAGTCTGTTTTTAGAAATTATTCAACAATCGATTCCCTTTATTATCATTGATTCGGGAATTACCTTATACCAATTGATTGATCAATATACGTTCCATCCGCTAATAGCGAGTTTTGTCCATGTGTCGTATGATCAGATTGAATCTTGGTATGCGCTTTTTGGGCTAAACGCAAACAAGCTCATTATGGTGACCGTTTCAATTGCAACAGCCATGGCGGTAACAGCCATTCCACTTTTATCTGGTGCACATGCACAGAAAAATTGGCAAGATATTGCTTATCAGCTTGAAAATACGTTGCAACTATTTTTCTTTGTCATGATTCCTGCTAGTTTTGGTATGGCAGCGATTAGTCGACCTATTTATACGGTATTTTACGGCCCAGATCCATTGGGCACTGCGATTTTAGTTCAATCGGCAATAACTGCCATCACTTTAGGATTCTTTACTGTGCTTCTTGCAATGCAACAGGGCTTGTCTGAAAATGGCCTGGCAATTAAGTACTTGCTAACAGGTTTAGTGATTAAGCTTGTTTTACAGTACCCAATGATTTTGTTATTTAATGTGTTTGGTCCGTTAACGGCAACAAATGTTGCAATGCTACTAACGATAGGGATGTCACTGAAACATTTACATGTCAAATATCGCTTTAACCAACAACGCCTAGTTCACCGAATTTTAGGAATGATTGGTTTTAGTGTTGTGATGCTAGTGAGCGTGATGTTAGCAGTTCATTTGTTCGGCTTAGTACTTAGCCCTGATCGCCGCTTGCCAGCATTAATCAATGTCGTTATTTCTACCTTACTTGGTGCTGGGATTTATATTGTATTGGTACTTAAGTCGGGCTTAGCTGAAAAAGTTCTCGGGTCGCGCATCACCCGGTTACGAGCGAAGTTACATATTTAGTAAGAAATAAAAAGGTGATTGGTCATATTCGACTGATTACCTTTTTAATTTTCAAGATTGCTAATTGCGATAAAAAAGGTTATCATAGTAGTGTCATAGCAAGCTAGTACACCAGAAGAGGCAACTAATGGAATTTAAGGACAATATTCCGATTTATCTACAGATTGAGCAATATCTCTATCGGCAAATTGTGCAAGGACAATTACCTGCAGGTACTAAGATTCCTTCGGTGCGCCGGCTGGCAGTAGATTTAACTGTGAACGTCAACACTGTACAGCGTGCGCTACAGCAAATGAACGCCAATGGCATTTTAATCACGAAACGTGGTGAAGGTAATTTTGTAACCGAAGATGAGGTTTTGTTAGCTAAAACCAAGCAGCATCTGCTTGATATGGAGTTACAACGTTTTACTGAACAAATGCGTCAACTAGGTGTCAAACGTAATCACCTGGTTGAAATTTTAACGCACTATTTGGAGGAGCATATTGATGACCGCTAGTTTAAGCATTAAACATATGAATTATCACAAAAATCGTCAAGCCATCCTGACGGATGTCAATTTAACTTTGGCAACTGGAAAAATTGTCGCTTTGTTGGGAGCTAATGGTGCTGGCAAGACAAGCCTCATGCGAGTTATTGCCGGATTAGCCAAGAATTATCGTGGTGAAGTTGCGGTTGCTGGCAAAACTGAGTTAGCTCAACGAAAAAAGGTTTTGGCATTTAATGAAAATTTGCAAGGCTTTAGCAAAAGCGAAAAATTGGCGAACATTCTGTCATTTTATGTAGCCGTATATCCTGATTTTGATGAGGAGCGGTTTAATCAATTACAGGAATTTATGGACCTTGATCTGAATCAGCGCCTTGGTCAACTGTCACGTGGTATCAAGGCTAAGCTCGTGATTGCGTTAACTTTTTCGCGGCAAGTACCACTGTATTTGCTAGATGAACCTTTTTCGGGAATCGATGTGATGAGTCGTAAAAAAATTATCAATTCGATTCTGCTGTGGAAAGGGGAAGAGGCGACTATCTTATTATCTGATCATTTTGTCGATGAAATTGCCCAGGTGCTAGATGAAGTTGTGATCATTAAAGAGCGGACGATTTTGTGTCATGTCCCAGCTGATCAAATTCGTGAACGAGGTGAGACGGTATCGACCTATTATGAAGCACAGTATGAAGAAGATATGTAGCGAGTATGGGAGGGACCACCGATGTTAATTGCATTAATTAAAAATAAAGTACGCCCGGTTAGGATAGCACTTGCACTCCAAGTGTTAATTACCTTTATGGTCATCATCCTTTGTGCCATCATGGGACTATCCTATACACGTGATTTGCTTTCTGTGTTTGGGTTGGTGTCGTCAAGAGCAATCTTAGCAGCGATTTGGCCGTATTATGTTGTCTTGTTAGTGATGGTAGCGACCGATTTAGCCTTTGCTGGTTACAGTATTTGGCAGTTCTACCGGGTGAATGTGAGTGCAACTTATCGTTTACTACCAATTTCAGAGTCGAAATTATTTTTAATGAATTGGCTGGCTAGTATGGTGAGTTGCGGGGTCATCTACGTCATCCAAATAGCCATTTTAGTAATGATTCGCTTGTTTTTCATGACACCAATGGCAGTCCATGAATTAGCGACAAATACGGCCTGGTCGCCTAATTGGCAGAGTCAATTGATAGAAATGCTGTTACTATCTTTGATGATGTCAGCGGCTTATTTCTTTAGCAGTTGGCTGATTTTTTTGCGGGATTGGATTGGGAATAGGTTGTCATTTGGTCGTCAAGCTTTAAGTCGCTGGGTTACGGAAGGTATTTTAGCCGTCTTAGGGTTAAATTTGTTGTACCGATTCGATGAATTACTGGAGCATTTTGTTTCCAACGTCAATGATCCATTGATTCATTCGGGGCTTGGGACGCTTATTTTAACGACATCGATCTTTTTTGAACTTTTACTGATTGATTTAATCCTATTAGCGATTGATCTTTGGCTGTTTACTAAAACCTATGAGACGCGCCAAGACAACTGATGAAAAAAGGCGTATACTCAATCTTAATTTAAATACGCTGTAACTAGAAAGCAGGTGGCTTTGATGATATTTTTACCTATTCTATTCGTTATTGTAATTATCTTACTATCGGGATTTCGGATTGTTCCTCAGAACTATGAGGGGTTGATTGAAACACTGGGCAAATATACCCGAAAGGCCCAAGCGGGTTTAGTGTATATTGCGCCGTTTTTCCAGCGAGTTCGTAAAGTCTCGTTAGCACTGCAACCTTTAGAAATTAACAAGTATTCAATTATTACTAAAGATAATGCTGAAATCACGACGAGTTTAACTTTAAATTATCAAGTGACGGATTCGTTTAAATATTTCTACAATAATACCGATTCGATTGAATCCATGGTGCAATTAATTCGGGGACATTTGCGTGATATTATTGGTCGTATGGAGTTGAATGAAGCCTTAGGTTCAACCAGTAAGATTAATACGCAACTGGCAGCAGCGATTGGTGATTTAACGGATGTCTATGGTATTCGGGTCATCCGGGTGAACGTTGATGAATTGCTGCCAAGTGCTGAAATTCAGCGGGCCATGGACAAGCAATTAACGGCCGACCGGGAGAAGACAGCTACAATTGCCAAGGCTGAAGGGGAAGCACGTCATATTGAACTGACGACCAAGGCAAAGAATGAAGCATTGGTCAAGACGGCTAAAGCTGAAGCGGAGGCAGTGCGCCTGCAAGCCGATGCTGAAAATTATCGGATTACTAAATTGCAAGCCGCCTTAGCGCAGGCAGGTGACAACTACTTCAAGGATCAGAGTATTAGTAGTTTCAATCACTTGGCTGATGGCCAAAATAATTTGGTGGTCACGAGTAAACAAGATATTACCGATTTGTCAGCTATTCCAGTTGCTAAAAAACTATGGGATCAAGCAGACAATTAAATGAGAGTAAGCCTTGCTAATTGCGAGGCTTTTTTGCTTAGAAAAAAAGCAACAAAAAAAGCGTTCTATCATCACTAGAACGCTTTTAATATGCCCGCTAAAGGATTCGAACCTTCACTCTGTCGCCAGAACAGCGACCTGAACGCTGCGCGTCTGCCAGTTCCGCCAAGCGGGCAATTGTGACAAACTTATTCTCTTGTTACAACATTACCTATGATACCAAATTTTTGGTAGAATGTATGCATGAAATAACTTTTTTTGAATAATTTGGGAGAGGATTATAAAAAGTGAGAAAACTTAAAAAACTCATTATCAGTGGCTTATCGCTGTTAGCCTTTGCTTTAGTTACGACTAGCATGCCAGTTTCTGCTAGTCACCAACCGGATGTGCAAGCTAATCAGCTAAATTTAAAGGTCAAGTCGGCAATGGCAATTGATGCACAGACAGGGCAAGTTTTATATGCTAAAAATGCCGGCAAGGTGATGCCAATTGCATCGATGACTAAACTGGTAACGGTCTATTTGACTTTGGCTGCTTTAAAACGAGGCGCCATTAATTGGCAAACCAAAGTCCGTGCCACTAAGGCAATTGCTAAAGTTGCTAATAATGCTGATTATTCCAATGTTCCGTTGCAAGCAGGACACGTTTATACGATTAAACAGTTGTATCAAGCAACGTTAATTGCTTCCGCTAATGGTGCTGCCATGTGTCTAGCTAATGCAGTTGCTGGAAATCAAGTGGCATTTGTGAAACAAATGCGGGCTCTTGTTAAACACTGGGGATTAACCGATGCTAAAATTTATACTGTTAACGGCTTACCTAACGGTAATTTAGGTAGCAATGCCTATCCTGGCGTCAGCCGCAAAGCGGAGAATGAGATGTCTGCAAGTGATATGGCCACGATTGCCACTAAGTTACTGCATCATTTTCCTGCCGTCCTTGAGACAACCCGCATCGCTAAAATGGGCTTCGTTGATGGGCGCACAACCACACCAATGGCTAATTGGAATTGGATGCTAAAAGGGCTCTCACAATACGATACCCGTTATCCGCTCGATGGCTTAAAGACTGGGACGACCGATGCGGCAGGTGCCTGTTTTGTGGGTACCTTAGCACGTGGTGGTAGTCGGATTATTACCGTGGTAATGGGCGCGAAGCACGTGAATAGTAGTGATCCATCCCGGTTTGTCCAGACGAAGCATTTATTGCAGTATCTGTTTACCCATTACCGCGCGGTAATCATTCCTAGCGGCCAACGACTTATTTCCTTGAACGTGAAAGATGGTCATGAAAAGCGGGTTGCTGCTGGGTTGACCCGCCGGACCACTGTTTGGGATCCAGTCGATGATAAGACGTTAACAGCACATCTGACGACTTCAGAAGTGCCTGCTCCGCTCAAACGTGGTCGAGTGGCCACTACGGTGCAGTTTAAGTCAGGAAAAACTGTCTTGACGGGATTGACTCGTCCTGCTGGGATGCGAATTCCAGTGGCACCACTTGCGTCAGTTTCTGAAGTTAATATTTTTGTGAAGTTTTGGCGCTTTATCTTTGGGGGATAATCATGACTTGCATTAGCTCAGCTATTTTGAATGATGTGATTGTGCCACGTCCGGCCGATTCACACAAAGGTGATTTTGGTCGAGTACTCTTAATTGGTGGTTCTGAACAGTATGGTGGTGCCATTATCATGGCAACTGAGGCTGCTGTTAATGCTGGGGCAGGGCTTACTTGTACGGTTACCCATTCAATTAATCTGACGGCTTTGCACGCCCGTGTTCCAGAAGCAATGTTTTTAGATTTAAGAGATCGCCAATTGGCGCAAATGATTAGCCAGGTTGATGTCGTTGTTTGTGGTCCAGGGCTGGGGATGAATCAGCTAGCCAAGCAAGTTCTGCTAATGGTCAAAGAACAGGTGACTGTGGCGCAAACTTTAGTACTCGACGCGAGTGCCCTAGATCTAATCGCGCGTGATCCGAAATTACTACCCACTAATGCTGGTAAAATCATTTTGACACCACATCAGATGGAATGGCAACGGTTGAGTCAACTTAGAATTCCTTTCCAAACCAATGCTGCTAATATTGTCGCACTAAAGACGCTCTTTCCAGCTGGTAATGGGATTCTTGTTTTGAAGTCTCATCGCACGAAGGTGATGACTTGCCAAGGAAAAGTTTTTGAAAATCCAGTTGGCAATGCTGGAATGGCAACTGGTGGCATGGGAGATATTTTGACCGGTATTTTAGGTGCCTTCATTGGTCAATTTGGTGCTAGTTTAAAGACGATTTTAGCCGCAGTCTACCTCCATTCACTGGCTGGTGATCAGCTAGCTAAAGAATCCTATGTCGTACGCCCAACCACGCTTGTTGCTTCTTTACCACATTTAATGAAACAATTTTGCCAATCGCCAAATTAAGTCAACTCGACGTTTTGCTTGTGTTTTAAGAAATCTTAGCTATAATTGACTGAGGCAAGCTAGTAGTAGTAGTGTGACAATTCTGGAACAGCGAGTCTGTGGTCGTGTGAGACAGACAGAAAATCACATGAAGGCGTGATTAGCTTTTAAATATTGTTAAATAGAGTGGATGATACACATCAATTAGAGTGGTACCGCGGGATAAACTCGTCTCTTTCGCTAGAAAGAGGCGTTTTTGATTGAAAGGAAAATCAATGAACTTTAAAGAAGAAGTGATTGCGTTATTGCAAACGCGAGTTGACTTACCAGTGGCACAGTTGCGCGATTTAATCGAACGACCAAAGAATGCCAAAATGGGAGACTACGCTTTCCCTACTTTTGTTTTAGCTAAACAATTGCATAAAAGTCCAGTGCTTATTGCGAAGGAAATTGCGCCGAAATTAGTGAACCCTGTTTTTGCGAATATTACTGCGGTTGGCCCCTATGTTAATTTCGCCATTAATCATGCAGTATTAACAGCTGATACTTTGAAGCAAGTATTGCAGCTGCAAGCTCATTATGGTGATCAGACTTTAGGGCATGGCAATATTCCCATTGACATGTCGAGCCCGAATATTGCTAAGCCAATGTCAATGGGGCATTTGCGTTCCACGGTTATTGGCAATTCATTGGCTAAAGTATTGGCTAAAGTGGGCTATCACCCAATTAAAATTAACTATCTAGGTGATTATGGCACCCAATTTGGTAAATTGATTGCTGCGTATAAACATTGGGGCAATGAAGCTGATGTTAAACAAGACCCAATCATGAATTTGTTCCATTATTACGTGAAATTCCATCAAGAGGCTGAAAAGCATCCTGAACTAGAGGACGAAGGACGGTTGTGGTTCAAGAAATTGGAACAGGGGGATGCTGAAGCAACTCGCTTATGGACCTGGTTCCGAGCTGTTTCACTAGAAGACTTTAAACGTATTTATCACGAATTGGATGTTGATTTTGACTCTTATAATGGTGAAGCTTTCTTTAACGATAAGATGGCGAGTGTCATTACCGAATTGAAAGACAAAGGGTTGCTCCATGAGTCGCAAGGGGCACAAGTGGTTGAAATGGGACCAGATCAAAACCCAGCACTAATTGTTAAGTCAGATGGGACGTCAATCTATCTCACTCGGGATTTAGCAGCTGCTGAATGGCGGATGCAGCATTATGACTTTGTGAAGATGCTCTATGTTGTCGGAAATGAACAAGGCGAGCATTTCGTGCAATTGAAGGCCGTCCTTAAAAAGATGGGTTATGACTGGTCAGATGATATTCACCATATTCCGTTTGGCCTTATTACTCAAGGCGGTAAAAAGTTATCAACGCGTAAGGGCAACGTGGTCTTTTTGGATCAGGTGCTTCACGACGCAGTCGACTTAGCGTTAAACCAAATTGAACATAAGAATCCTGATTTAGCAGGCAAAGCTCAAATTGCACACGACGTTGGTGTAGGTGCTGTAATCTTCCATGATTTAAAGAATGATCGGTTAGACAATTTTGATTTTGACCTTAAAGAAGTCGTTCGTTTTGAGGGTGATACTGGTCCTTATGTGCAATATACCAATGCGCGTGCCCAAAGTGTGCTACGCAAGGCCGAGCAATTGACAATTGCTTCAGCGACTGATTATCAATTAACTGATGAATGGTCATTCCAAGTTGCTAAGGATCTGGCTGATTTTCCACAAGTGATTGCACGCGCCAGTGAGAAGTTTGAACCATCTATCGTGGCGAAATTTGCTTTGAATTTAGCTAAAAAGTTTAATAAGTATTACGCTAATGTGAAAATCTTAACGGATGATGCAGAATTACCAGCAAGATTAGCGCTCGTCAAGGCAAGCTCCTTAGTACTTACTGAAGCATTGCGGCTTTTAGGCGTGAAGGCACCAAAAGAAATGTAACAAAAGTTACAAAGAAGATTATTTAGCGCTTTCATTTAAAGCAAAAGATTGCTCAAACTATTCTGTAAGGGTACAATTAACTTGTAAGTTTTTCAGGAGGTATTTTAATGGCTTATTTTGACAATGGTAATGAAATCTTCAAGCAAGCTCGTCGTAATCACTACGCCGTAGGTGCTTATAACACTAACAACTTGGAATGGACTAAGGCACTTTTGCAAGCAGCAGAAGAAACTAGAACGCCTTTACTTATCCAAGCCTCAACTGGTGCTGGCAAGTACATGGGTGGTTACAAGGTAATCAAGGACTTGACTGCTGATTTAATGGATTCAATGGACATCTCAGTTCCAGTTATTTTGAACTTGGACCACGGTGACTACGATTCAGCAGTTGAGTGTATTAAGTTAGGCTTTTCGAGTGTTATGTTTGATGGTCATAACTTACCAACTGATGAGAACTTAGCTAAAACTAAGGAAATCATCAAGTTGGCTCATGAACGTGGTATTTCAGTTGAAGCTGAAATTGGTAAAATTGGTGAGAACCAAGGCGCCGATGGTGGTGAACTTGCATCTGTTGAAGATGCAAAGCTGTTCGTTGCTGCTGGCGTTGACAAGTTGGCTTGTGGGATTGGTAATATCCATGGTGTCTACCCAGAAGGTTGGAAGGGCTTAAACTTCGAACGTCTGCAGGAAATTGCTACTGCCGTTCCTGATGTGCCATTAGTTTTACACGGTGGTTCAGGCATTCCTCGTGAACAAGTTGAAAAGGCTATTTCACTGGGGATTGCTAAGATTAACATTAATACTGAATTCCAATTAGCTTTCCAATCAGCTACTCGTAAATACTTCGAAGCTGGTAAGGATCAAGATAAGGCTCACAAGGGCTATGACCCACGTAAGTTGTTATTGCCAGGTACTGAAGCAATTTCAGATGCCATGAAGGAAATGATTTCTTGGATGGGTACACCATCAATTGATAGCAAGGTGAAGTCAGCTGGTTTTGATAGAGCTTCATTGAACGAAGAATAATCATTGATCATATAGTCAATTATAAAAACACGTCTAACTTAGTTAGACGTGTTTTTGCGTATTGTTAAGTTTGAGTAGCCGGCAACTGGATGACTAATTGTTCAAAGCTAAAAGGTTTGATAAAAGACATCCGAGTTGCCAGTAGTTTCAAGTGTTGCCCTGACCGGTAGTCTGGATTGTACAATGGATCACCAATAATTGGGCACCCTATGGCTGCTAAGTGAACTCGGATTTGATGAGTTCTGCCAGTTCGAAGTCCCATTGCAAGCACTGCTTCGTTGCCAGAGGTCTTCAGCAGGTGATAATGAGTACTAGCTGCAGCACCATCTCGGCGTATCATGCGCTTACGACGGTCTTGCGGGTCACGTCCAATTGGTAAATTAATCCAACCGGATTTTGCTGGGAGTTGTTTTTTTGCTACTATGGCAAGATAATCTCTGTTAAAGGTTTTCTGACTGAGCTGGCGATTGAGAATTGGAACTACTGCCGGATTTTTGGCAACGAGTAAGAGCCCGCTGGTTAGCATATCGAGCCGATGTACGACGTATGGACTATAACCAAGATAAGTGCAGCAATCATTTAGAGCAGTCTGGTGTTCATAGAGATTCGGGTGCGTTTTTTGGCCAGCCGGTTTATTAATCACTAACACATTGGTATCTTCATAGACGATTTGTGGTAATCTTCCACTCGCTGGATAATTTTGTTGGGCACTGTCAACGTGATTAAGCTGCAACGTGACTTGCTCACCTGGAACTATTAACTTGTTAAAATATCGATACTTACCATTTATCTTAACTGCTTGCTCGATACGCAAATAATGGCGCCACTTACGAGGTAGTAATAGCTGTCGTAATAAGTCTGATACCTTGACCGGCGCTAAACCCGTTGGGTAAATAAAATGAGTTTTAAATTGGCTCCTGTGCATGTGATTCCCTTTTTCTAGTGTTGGATGCTGCTTCCACAGTCTTTCTAGTTTACCATCTTTTTAGCAGGTAACTAGTGAATGTCATTAAAACGCTATCTGCTAAATATTTCTTAAATCAAGGTCCGGCTCAGCCTAGTTTTTGAGTTTATGTTAGAATTGGCTTATTCAAAAAGGAGCATTATATGCACACAACTCAACCACGGGGTAGGTTTAAGCAAGTTTTTAAACGTGTTAATCAACATGTTTTTATCGGCCGTTGGCTTATCTTACTCACCGCAGTTTTGATACTCGTTACTTGTACCTATTATACGTTTAAAGTTAAAACTTCAAATATTAGCAATTTAAAGGCATCACTGTCAACAACGACCACGGTCTATGATGCAGCAGGTAAAAAAGCTGGCTCACTTTACGCACAGAAAGGGAGTTATGTTGGCTATACACACATTTCTCCTAATATTAAGCACGCAGTCGTTGCTACTGAAGACCGAACTTTTTGGACCAATGGTGGATTTAGTCTAAAAGGGATGGCACGTGCTGGGGTTAATTTGATCCTACATCATGGTGAAATTACCGGTGGTGGTTCGACTTTGACCCAGCAGCTAGCTAAGAATTCACTCTTAACTCAGCAGCAAACTTATTCGCGCAAATTGGAAGAATTATTTTTTGCGATTGAATTAAATCATGTTTATAGTAAAAAAGATATTCTTACCATGTACTTGAATAACGCCTATTTTGGCAATGGGGTTTGGGGAGTTCAAGATGCTAGTCGCCGTTACTTCGGAAAAAATGCCAGTCAACTTAGTGTCGGTGAAGCTGCCACATTAGCTGGAATGTTACGTAATCCGAGTTATTATAATCCGGTTGACCATATGACAAATGCGCTACGCCGTCGCAATACTGTATTGCAGTTAATGGTAGTGACCCATAAAATATCGGCAAGGACTGCCCAAACAGTTAGCCGACAAGGACTACTGCTAAACAATACTTATCGCGGGCAGAGGGGATATAAATATCCTTACTTTTTTGATACGGTCATTGATGAAGCTATTCGTCGTTATGGCTTAACAGAAGAAGATGTGATGACTAAGGGGCTCAAGATTTATACGACTTTGAATCAATCGTATCAGACCCAGATGCAGAATTCTTTTGCTGATAGTACCAATTTCCCAGCTAATCCAACTGGAACGGCACGTGCACAGGGTGCTAGTGTTGCCATCGATCCTAAGACGGGTGCCATTAAAGGCATCGTTGGTGGTAATGGGCGTCATGTTTTCCGTGGTTACAATCGGGCGATTCAAATGCGTCGTCAGCCTGGTAGCTCGATTAAGCCGCTGGCGGTTTATACGCCAGCTTTGGAGCATGGCTACCATTATGATTCCAAATTATCAGATCGGTTGCAAAAGTTTGGCAAGAATCACTATGAACCACGTAATGTTGATAATACTTATTCGGCAACAGTTCCTATGTATTCAGCAGTTGCTTGGAGTAAAAATGTCCCTGCGGTCTGGCTACTAGATAAATTAGGTGTTGATCAAGGTGCTGCTTCACTGAAGAATTTTGGTATTTCCGTCCCGAAGCGCGATCAAAATTTAGCCCTAGCACTTGGTGGACTTTCAAGTGGGGTGTCACCATTGCAAATGGCAAGAGCTTATGCGGCCTTTGCAAATAAGGGCAATTTACCTAATCAGACTTATGCAATTACCAAGATTACAGATGCTAGTGGTCGTGTGATTGCCCAGAACAATAATACGGGTAATCATAAGATTATTTCAGCTGCTACTGCTAAAGAGATGACGACAATGCTGTTGGGGGTCTTTACCAACGGGACCGCACAAGCTGCGCAACCTAGTGGCTATGAAGTTGCTGGTAAAACAGGTTCAACGGAAGTCTCCTTTGCTTATGGGACGAAGGACCAATGGATTGTGGGTTATACACCAGATGTTGTGCTAGCAACTTGGGTAGGATTTGATAGCACCAATCGTCAAAATTATATGCAAGGGATTTCTGAGACGGGGATTACCAAGTTATATCAATCTGAGATGAATGGGCTATTACCCTACACTGCGGGGAATAAGTTCAACGTAAAGCCACCAGATCAATTATTACAGTCAAGTGGTGCCAGTTCAGATTGGACGGATCAAGTGAAACGTAGCTTTAAAAATATCCGTGGCCGTGTAGGCACACAAATTGATCGATGGTATAATAAGCTTAAAGGTTATTTTGATAAGTAAAAATTCGGAGGTAGACGATGGTTAATATTTACGACTCAGCAAACCAAGTTGCTTCAGACTTAACACAAGTAGATCAATTTGTCGCAGTTAAGGCGGCCATTGCCAAAGTTAAGGCTGACGATGCTAGTTATAAGCTTTACCACAGGTTGAATGCGGTTCAAATTAAGATTACTAGCGCAAGAGAACAAGGCAAAACTGTTTCCTCAGAAGACAGCAAAGCTTATGAAGCGATTGCTGCGGCAGTGAAGCAAGATAAAAATATTTTGGCTTTGCTGGATGCAGAAGGCAGTATGTATCAGTTTGTAAATGAACTTCAGGGGATTATGCTTAAACCCATGAGAGACATATACAAGGTTTTAGGTTAACGATTGACCAATGAAATTTATTCATGTAGCAGATGTGCATCTAGATAGTCCGTTTCTTGGACTATCTTTTTTGCCATCACAGGTATTTAATGAAATTGCGCTCGCAAGTGATCATTCACTTGCTCAGATTGTAGATTTAGCTTTAGCAGAAAAAGTGGATTTAGTGCTGCTTGCGGGAGATACCTTTGATTCGCCTCAGCCTAGTCCACGAAGCCAGTTGCTATTAGCCAAACAAATTGAACGATTAACTCAGCAACACATTCAAGTGGTGATGATTTTTGGCAACCATGATCACATGCGATTAGCAGAATTACTCGTAGCACCGAGCCCCTATTTCAAACTATTAGGTGCTAATGAGCAGATTGAGCGTGTCAGTTATACAACTAAAACTGGTTTTCATTATGATGTCACCGGTTTTTCTTACCTCCATAACCATATTCTGACTGATCAAGTTGCTAAATTTCCGGCTCGTTCAGACCAGTTTGATTTTGGTTTGGCTCACATGCAGCTTGCAACTAGTGAGGCTAGTCAGAATGTTTATGCACCATTCACATTAGCTGCTTTAAAAGCACTGCAATACGATTACTTTGCACTCGGACATATCCATTTGCGACAAACACTGAGTAAAGCCCCGTTAATCGTCTACCCAGGAAATGTGCAAGGCCGGCATATTAAGGAAACTGGGCCTAAGGGTTGTTATTTAGGCGAGATAGATGAACAGACCCGGCAGGTTTCACTAACGTTTCATGCAACTGCAGCTATTCAATGGGAGCGTGTCCAATTAGAATTACGGCAAGCAATTAATAAAACAGATTTAATGGCTAAGCTGTTGACCACCATGCCGGCGACCGGACCGCAGCCAATTTTTTATAGTGTCACTGTGCTTGGCGCCCAATTTTTGACGACCGCTGAACAGGAATTGCTACTAGATTCAGATTTTTGGGAGCAACTCAGTCATCAACTTGCTTCTAAGAGCCGGTTAGTAGATGTTCGCTTCAAGGTGAGTCACTTATTGGCTATTAACCCGACGGATCAGCCGTTTTTCGATTCCGCCCGCGCTGAAGTGCTCAGTGATACAGGGATAGTGGATGCTGCTCAGGATTGGGCGAAGAAAGATTCATTAGCAGCAGCATTACTTACGGATTCCACCTTTATTGCAGAAGTTAAAGCTGCTACTGAAGTTACTTTAGCAGCTCAGCTGAAGGGAATTGATCATGAAACTGAAACAAATTGATATTCAACATTTTGGCCAATTTTCAGCTCAAAAATTTGATTTAGATGCTGGCGCCAGTAGCCTCTTTTACGGCGAAAATGAAGCTGGTAAAAGTACGATTGTCGCCTTTATTAAGCAGGTTTTGTTTGGCTTTCATCTTAAATCACAGGCGAGCGCATTCTTTGAAGATTATCAGCCACTCGCACATGTTAGTCCAATGGGTGGAAGCTTGACTTTTGTTGATGAGGGTCATCAATGGGAGCTTACACGGTTGTGGGCCAAAGGCGATAAGAGTAAAAAAGGCCTGCTGGTTGTTAAAGACCATGGACAGGTTGTACCTGAAGCTTTATTTTTTGAGCGAATTCATCAAATTGATGGTGATTTTTATACCAGTAATTTTATTTTTAACCAAGATTTGCTTCGGCAGGTTGAAAGCTTAAGCCAAGGTGATTTACTCGAACGCATTTATTATTTAGGGGCGGCTAATTCAACGGAATTCTTAACATTACGAGACGGTTTGGCTAAGGAGGCAGGTCAGCGTTTCAAAAAAAGCGGTAAAAAACCACCGGTGAATCAAGCTTTAACCTTAGTCGCTGATAAAAAGGCTGACTTGCTTGCCAATCAGACGCAATTTGCAACCTATAGGCAAGAAGAGACTATTCACCGACAGCATGCGGCCAAACTTCAAGAAATCACCACTAAGTTAACCGCCATTGAACAACAGCAAACCGAAATTACCCGTTTGTCGAGTAAAATGGTCACTTATGAGTCTTATGTTGAACTCAAAAAAAACCAGCAGCAGCTGTCATTTGATCCGGTGGCTTATCAACGTGTGCAAACATTGAACGCTGAATATAAAAGTTTACAGGCTAAATTGAGTGAACTTAAGACAGTTCTCAAGGCGCCTAGTATGACGTTTGATGAAACAGCAGCTGAATCCTTGTTACAGCAAAAAGCAGCCTTGTTACAGTGGCAAGCACAACTTGCTAGCAATCAACGTCAGCAACAGGAGACTGATGCTGCACAGGCAGAATTACGCACATTAAATCCAGAATTAACGCAATTAGTAGGGGCCGATCAAGCTAAATTACAACAGTTGCGTCAAGATTATGAGACCACGCTTGGACCTGTCGAAACCACCTCTAAGACAGCAATCACTGGCTGGTTATTTGCTGCTGGACTTGGACTAGGTGGACTAGTTTTGGGCGTGCTACTCCAGCCTGTCTGGTTTGGGTTAATGGCATTTGGGTTAGCCATTGCTGGCTGGCAATGGTCGCACCAGCAGCACCAGCTGCGAGCTCAAGCATTAAATCAGAAGAAATGGCAACAGCAGCAGGCGATATTTACTCAGAAATATGGCTTTGAGGCTGGACAAGTGGACCTTAAGCAGCTATTTGATAAATTGACAACCGATCGTCAGTATGAGCTGACTAAAAAGCGATTGCGGCTTGAGCAGGCCGAATTACAGGAAAATTTATCTAAATTAGCAGCGAACCTAGCGGTGGTAACGCAACATCAGCTAGCAATTAGCTTTTCAGCTGTGTTAACGGCCCTTAACCGCCTAGAGCACTATCTAACTGTATACCGTCAAGAGACCGCTCAGCAAGCTCGCTATCGCGAAGAACAGGCTACCACGCAAAGCCAATTGCAAAAGGTGCAACAGCAGCTGATGGCTATTTTGGCGGCCGCTGGTGTGAGTGACTTAGCTGCTTATCAGGAGCGCTATGTAGCGTATTTACATCAGACTGAGATTGCGACTAAACTAGCGACGCTGAAATCTAGTTTAGCTGCTGATTTACCACGTTTGAGTCAAACAACGCTGTCTGAATTACAAACTAAACAAACGGTCTTGACAGCGCAAGCAGAAGTTTTGCGTAAGCAACAGCGTCAAGTACAACAACAATTGGCTGAAAGTCAGGTGAAGTTAGCTAACTTGGCCGACTCAAAAGCTGTTTTGCATGCAAAACAAGTTTTGGCAAATGCGGAGAGCCATTTTAGAAGTGAAAGTATTGCCTATTTAGCCTCATTATTAGCAGGCAATTGGCTTAGTCGTTTTTTAGATATTGCATCTAATGAGCGTTTTCCTAAGATGCTGAAAGCAGCTAAGCAGTATTTTAAAATCATAACGGGTCATAAATATCTTGATATTCTGATCGATTCCAAGCTAACGGTGGTACGAACAGATGGGGCAAAGCTCCCTGTTAAGTATTTATCTCGTGGTACGGCAGAACAGCTCTATTTTGCTTTAAAATTAGCTTTTGTCGATCAGATTACAGCAGATATTAATTTACCAATCTTAATCGATGACTCTTTCGTCAATTTTGATATGCGGCGAACGCAATATATCCAAGAATTGTTAGCTAGTTTGTCGCAACACCAAGTACTAATTTTTACCGCACGTCCAGAGTTACGTGATCAAAGTACCAATCCAATTTTATTAGGAGCAGGGGTATAAGCATGTTAAAATCTTTAAAAGATTACAATGAAGACGAGGAGTTCGATTTGGTCTTATTGGTGAAGTCTGCACAGTTACGGCAATCTAAAAAGGGACAGCATTATTTAGATTTGCAGCTTGGCGATGAGTCATGTGAAATAAGAGCGAACTATTGGAATTGTACAGCTGAGACTGCTGAAGCGTTTCGGGTGGGAACTGTGGTACAGGTCAATGGCCAAAAGGAATTCTATCAAGATCAGCTGCAATTGAAGTTATTCAGTTTACGATCAGTGAGTCCTGATGAACAAGTTGATTTAACCCGGTTGGTTGCTAGCGCGCCTGAAGCTAGTAGCGCGATGAAGGATGCCATTGAACGCTATGTCGCTAAAATTACTAACCCTGTCTGGCAGCAGCTAGTGCGTTTCTTACTTGATAAATGGGAAGCTCCCTTCTATGATTTCCCAGCTGGAAAGATCAATCATCATGCGATTAAAGGTGGACTTGCGTTCCATACCTTGGCAATGTTAAAAGATGCTAAGGCTTTAGCCGCTAACTATGAGCAGGTTGATTGCGCATTATTATATGCCGGGTGTATTTTACATGATATGGGAAAAGTACTTGAATTTACTGGACCGGTAGCTACCCAATATACCGTAGCTGGTAATTTGATTGGGCATTTGGTGCTCATTGATGAGCAAATTATGCTGGCAGCAATCAAGCTCAAATTAGATCCTGAAAGCGAAGCTGTCTTGTTGCTGCGTCATATGGTTTTAAGTCATCATGGTGAGTTAGAATATGGCTCGCCAAAGCGTCCAGCTTTGCTCGAAGCTGAATTGCTCCACCGCATCGATGATTTAGATGCGACGGTCTATGCTGTTACTAAAGCCTTACAGGGGACTAAACCTGGGCAATTTACCGTAGCAATTGGTAGTCAGGCAGGGCGCCGATTTTATCGACCGCAACACGATGATCGTTTAGCGCAAAGTTCTAAGTTATATTAAATTGCAACCGCGTTTTTTCTAGAACGCTTTAATTACCAGTGGAGGTTTTTAAATGTTAGTAGTTACGACAGAACAAATTCCAGGAAAGAAATACGAAGTTATCAGTGAAGTCTTTGGTGTCACTACCCAGTCTAAGAATATTGCTAGTAACTTAGGCGCCAGCTTTAAGAATTTGGTTGGTGGCGAAATTAAAGCTTATACGAAGATGTTACATGAGGCACGTGAAGTTGCGATTGAGCGTTTGATTGTGGCGGCTACAGAAAAAGGGGCAGACGCGATTGTGATGATGCGCTTTGACTCTGGTTCAATTGCGAGTGATATGCAATCAGTTGTCGCCTATGGGACTGCAGTCCGTTACGTGGATTAAATCTAAAAGTGCGCATCAAAAAACACGACAATCATCGATTGTCGTGTTTTTTGATTTACCTTAGTTGGTAGTTTGGGTAGAAGTTTGACTACTAGTAGTGGTTAGGTATGAGGTTAATGCATCCTTTAAGTCACTATCCTTAATAGAAACATTAGCACGCTTTAAGACCGAGGCAATCACACTCTTCATGGTAGCTGAGTTTTGAGCCATCTTAGCATAAAGTTGCTTGTTAATCAGCGCCTTGTTGTTTTTAAGTGCCCCTTTAGACTCACGACTGATCATTTTGATGACATGGTAGCCGGAAGTGCTCTTAACTGGACTGGTGGTATATTTACCAGGCTTCAACTTAAATGCTGCGGTCTTGAAGGCGGCATTTAAAGTGGTGTCAGTTGAGTCAAAACTTGACAACTTACCAGCGTTATTCTTGGTAGTTGTATCTATTGAATATTTTTTAGCTAAGCGAGCAAAGCTTGCACCTTTTTTCAATTGTTTGATAATGGTATTCGCTTTAGCACTGCTTGAAACTAAAATGTGTTGTACAGTTACTTTTGGAATATAGGTCTTCCAGAAGGCAGCTTGCTGAGCTGAGCTGATCTTTTTAGTATCCTTAAGTGCGGCTTCTGACAACAGGTTAGTCTTTAAGTTGTCCTTGAAAGTAGCTAACGTTAAACCGTTATAGCTTAAGATATTAGAGAATGATGAACCATATTGGGTCTTGTATTTGTTGTAGAGTTTATTCACTTGAGCATTTGACACTTTGTTGCCATATTGTGCTTCTAGCACGTTATTAATAACCATGCTAGCTAAAGTGGTCTTACCCGCAGATGATTGCTTTAGCTTGTTGTAAAACTGATCTTGGGTAATCTTACCACCTTTGTAAGACACCACAGTTTTACTACCTGAACAAGCAGTAAGTGATAAAGCAAAAGCAGCAGTTGCTACAACTGCACCGATTTTTTTGAAATTCAATTTCATAAATTAATCTCCACATTCTTAAAATTTTCAACTTGGACTAATATACCATAATTTTTGATTATAAGATTTGAAATACTGTAAATTCACAGAAACTTCAAACTTTTTTTACTAATCCTTAGTTTTTGTATTCACCTTTTGTAGGTTGCTTACTTGTGCGGCTAATTCTTGTTTTGCTAAATTAGCATGTTGAATTGCCTGCTTTAGCTGGGTACTTTCATGCCGCCAGCTTTCAAATTCAGGTTTTAAATCGGCACCAAGGCGTTTGCCGTCACGATTTTTAAATAGGGATAGGACCACCCCGCTTGCTAATCCAAAGCTGAGCCCAAAAATAAAGCGATTCATTATGATACCTCCAAACTCTGTTTAATATCATTGGCTATCTGTTCATAAGCAGCTTGGTCATATTTAGCTGCATTGTTACGTGTTGGGATAGTTAAACCATCATCAGGAAAACGGGGAATCAAATGGATATGCGAGTGCATCACTACTTGCCCAGCAACTTGACCATTATTAGTCATTACATTCATCCCGGTAAAGCGGGCATTGGACTTGAGGATGGCCTTAGCAAGTGTAGGAATATATTGAAGATAGCGCTGAGCATCTTCAGGCGAATAGCTAAAGAAATTCACTAAATGATTTTTAGGAACTAATAGCACATGGCCAGGATTAACTTGTGAAATATCCAAGAATGCTTTGACATCGTCGTTTTCAAAGACGGTATAGCTCGGAATCTCACCGCGGATAATTTTACAAAATAAACAATCTGCTTCTAAATGTGACATTATTCAACCTCACTTTTATCACTTTAGTTTCTCATCTTCTTCATGCTATCATATAAGTAAGTGAAATTCAGTAAAGGAGGGGCAATATGTCGCTTGAAATCACACATCTGGTTGGGGGCTATGCGGGTTTTACCGTGATTAAGGACCTTAATCTGAACATTGCACCTGGCGAGACTTTAGGTCTGATCGGTCTTAATGGTGCCGGGAAGTCCACGACCATTAAGCATATTTTAGGGTTATTGCCCACTCGGCAAGGTCGGATTGCTTTAAATGAACGAACCTTAGCCGATGATCCAACAGCGTTTAAGCGTCAATTGGCGTATATTCCGGAAACGCCAATCTTATATCCAGAACTTACCTTAAAAGAGCATTTACAATTGACGATGCTTAGTTATGGTTTAGCTGAAGCAGAGGCTTGGCCCAAAGCTCAAAATTTACTGACGCAATTTCGGCTCGCAGATAAATTAGACTGGTTGCCTAGCCATTTTTCGAAGGGGATGCAACAAAAGGTCATGATTGTTTGTGCCTTTTTAGCAGATACGCCGCTTTTGATTATTGATGAGCCTTTTACTGGTCTTGATCCTTTGGCGGTAACCCGTCTTATTGCACTGATTGAGGTAGCAAAAGCAGCAGGTAAGATGATTCTTATGACAACGCATGTTTTGGCACAGGCACAGCGGGTTATTTCGAAATATGCGGTGCTGAATCAAGGGATAATTGCGGTAGTTGGTAGTTTGGCTGAAATTCGCAAGCATTATGGCTTGGCCCCCACTGATTCGTTTGACCTGCTGTATGAGCAGCTTAGCCAGGAGCAAATGCATGGATAAATTAGCGAAAGCACGATTACGCGCTAATCTCAAGCAATCGTTGCAATATTTATCGTTAGTTTTCAATGACTTTTTCGTGCTTGCCTTACTATTTTTGGTTGGCGCTGTGATGTTTTGGTATGCGCAAAGCTTAAAGCAGCTGACGACTGGAAAATGGTATTATCCTTTATTAGCAGCGCTGTTGTTATGGCTGCCTAGTCTAACAGGTCGC
>DIDI01000045.1:36095-45997 GCA_002418055.1 Lactobacillus sp. UBA5804
TTGCTACTGATGGCAGGCGTGGTTTTTCCTTTTGCCTTCATTAAGGCCCAGCTGACGGCCAGCACTTATGGTGCTATGATCGGTGCCTTGTTTTTATCAAAATATAGTCAACTAAGATTGGCAGCGCGCCAGCTCTATTTTAATCAGCCAAAGCTCGCCGCGTTGATTCACCTGGGGACACTTGCTTTAGTAATACTTATTGCTTATAGTCAGCTGTGGTTTTTGGCGGTGCTTAGTTTAGGTTGGGGTTATTTGTGGCACTCAAGTTCTGATGAAGTTAATTGGTTAGGCGCAATTGCACAAGAACAGCAACGTAAAAATACCATTTATGCTATTTATGCGATGTTTACGGATGTACCAGAACGCCAATTGGCCATTAAACGACGTCGCTACTTAGATTGGTTGCTTGCCTGGCCTAAAAAAACACCTAATCCCAATCTATTTTTATATCAGCGCCTATTTTTACGTAATCCGGCTTACTTGAGCTTGGTTAGCCAAATGGTCTGTTTTAGTGTGCTTTTGTCATTACTCGTCGCAAATGGGATTTGGAATTTGGGCTTGGCGATGCTGGTGGCTTTTTTAACCGTTTATCAATTGGCACCACTGATTCAAGCTTATGATTATCAATTGATGTATTTGGTTTTACCGATTGATCCAGCTACGCGGCATCGCGCTGGTATTCAGGTTATTGCCGCTGCGATTAATGGTTATGGTTGGTTAGTTGGCCTTAGTTGGCTGTGCTTACTGCCCTGGTCATGGCAAGTGCTATGGCAGGTGCCATTATTATTAATTTGGGTCAATCTACTGGCATTTGGCTACTTGCCGTTAAGAATGAAGAAAATGGAGCAGAAATAGATGCGTTTAAGAAATAAACCTTGGGCAGTCAAGTTAGTAAGTGATCATCCCGAAGCGGTTTTACAAGATCCTGATCCGCAGCAACCAATCGCCTGGAACAGCCGCTTTAGTCATCCGGAGCAGCCTTTAGAACTTGAAATTGGTTCTGGGAAGGGGCACTTCATCACCACACTCGCGGCACAACATCCGGAACGTAATTATGTGGCCATTGAATTGCAGACCACTGCTGCTGGTATTATTTTACGCACCAAACTTGAGCAAAATCTCACCAATTTACAAATTTTACGAGGGGATGCTGCGCAGTTAGCTCACTTTTTCCCGGCTGCTAGTGCTGCCGTAATTTATCTGAATTTTAGCGATCCTTGGCCGAAGGCACGGCATGAAAAACGCCGGCTCACGTACGCCAGCTTTTTGGCAGCTTATCAACAAATTTTACTGCCAACGGGGCATCTTGAATTTAAAACGGATAATTCCGGTTTGTTTGCTTATTCACTCCAAAGTTTTAATCAGTATGGTGCAAATTTCGATTTTGTTAGCGTTGATTTACATCATGAGCCAGTGGAGCGTTTAACGACAAATATTGAAACTGAGTATGAACATAAATTTGCAGCCAAGGGACACCCCATTTATGCGTTGCATGCTAGCTTTGAACCAAAGTAATTGCAAATTTAAGTTAAGTTAGTAAAATAGAAGTGCTAATCAGAAGTAAGTTGTAGGAGGCATGAAATGAAAAAGATTCAGACGTTAACCCAGGCAGAGTTAACTGATTTAACTAAAAAAGGGCGGGTTGTTTTAGAGTTTGCAGCCGATTGGTGTGGCGACTGTCGCTTTTTGGAACCCTTTCTACCAGAAATTGAGGCAGATTTTAAAGACAGTCAATTTTATCAGATTGATCGTGATGGCTCAATTGATTTAGCCAAAGAAATGAATATTTTAGGAATACCTTCCTTTGTTGTCTACCAAGATGGCAAAGAAATTGGTAGACTAGTTAATGGTGAGCGTAAAACGAAGGCACAAGTGGAAGCTTTTCTACGTTCAATTGACTAAGTTGAGGAGATAAATAGTAGACATGATTACTAGCATTAATAAAGTCAGCTACCCTGGCACATTGATTGTGATTTTGGGTCAAGATGATGGTCAACCAAAGTATGAAGAGCGAGCAGATATTACTCGTATCACTGATAGCAAGGGAACAGTAACTGGGTTTAACTTTTTTAATATTGAATCCGTAATTGACTATGATCAATTACCAAATGGCCAGGTGAAGTTATCTGCTGACGATTTAGCTGCTTTGAATGCTAAATTGGCTCAGGCTGGCTTTAATGATAAGTTAGCTTACGGTCAACCAACAGTTGTCTATGGCTTGGTAAAATCATGTGAGGCCCATCCTGATTCAGACCATTTGCACGTTACCAAGGTTGATGTGGGGGCTACAGATGATGTTCAGATTGTTTGCGGTGCACCTAATATTGCCGCTGGTCAAACAGTCGTAGTGGCATTACCTGGTACGTTAATGCCAAATGGTCTTGAAATTTGGCCAGGCGAATTACGGGGAGTTGCTTCATTTGGCATGATTTGTGCCGCCCGCGAATTAGGTCTGCCGCATGCACCTGAAAAACGTGGCATTATGGTCGTGCCTGATAGTTTCAAGGCCGGGGCTGCCTTTGAGCCAACGAAGTGTGACGAATTAATTGCCAGTGGTGTGATTACGTTATAATAGTGTTTAAGAGACTTAGTTTAAGTCTCTTTTTTTGCTGAAAAATGGTATCATGATAGGCAGTTATTAAGTCATGGAGAAAGATAATGCTAGATAAGACGAAGCAATATTGGTTTATTGGGATAAAAGGAACAGGTATGGCGTCATTGGCGCGAATCTTGCATGATTTGGGTTACCAAGTTGCAGGGTCAGATATTGCCAAACATACTTTTACTCAGGAGCCGCTACTTGCGGCGGGGATTTCAGTCACAACTTTTGCGGCAGAACATATTAAGGCCAGTGGTCAAGTGGTTGTGAAGGGGAATGCCTTTGAAGCGGACAATAGCGAAGTAAAAGCTTGCTTAGATCTCGGAGTTAAGTGGCAAAGTTATCCTGATACAGTGGAAGAGCTCATTGCTCAGCACACTAGTATTGGCATCGCCGGCTCACATGGTAAGACTTCGACTACTGGATTACTTGCACATGTATTAGGTGAAGTGGCACCAACCTCATTTCTGATTGGTGATGGTTCTGGTAAAGGCGTGGCCGATTCTAGATTCTTTGTCTATGAAGCCGATGAATATCGCCGCCATTTCCTCGCCTATCATCCAGATTATCAAATTATGACTAATGTTGATTTTGATCATCCTGACTATTTTAAGGACCAGGACGATTATGCTTATGCCTTCCAAGAAGCAGCTGATCAAACTAGACGTGGGATTTTTGTTTGGGGAGATGATCCTTACTTGGCTAAAATCACAAGTAGGGCGCCTAAGTATACTTATGGTTTTAAGCCGAGTGATGATTTTATTGCTCATGATATTGTCAAGGATACTCAGGGTGCTACATTTAATGTACGCGCCTTAGGTGAAGAGCTAGGCCGCTTTACGATTCATTTATTTGGCGACCACAATATTCTCAATACGACCGCGGTCATTGCAATTGCGCATCTGGAAAAAATTCCGATGCCAGCGATCCGGGCAGGTTTGTTAACCTATCAAGGTGCTAAGCGGCGCTTTAGTGAACGTGATTTTGGTGATATTGCGGTCATTGATGACTACGCACACCATCCAACGGAAATGCGAGCTACCATTCAAGCCGCTCGTCAGAAGTTCCCAGATAAAAAAGTGGTCGTAGTTTTTCAGCCTCATACATATTCGCGAACTAAGAAATTTGCGGCTGAATTTGAGAAAATTTTACGTACGGTCGATAAAGCTTATGTGACACCAATTTTTGGGTCTGTGCGGGAAGCGCAAGGCAGCATTTCCAGTGCTGATTTAACCGCCAAAATTCCTGGTTCAGAAGTGATTGATTTGGCTAACATTGCCGATTTAACCCAGAATAAGAATAGTGTTATCGTGTTCATGGGGGCTGGCGATATTTCAAAATATGAAGCCGCCTTTGAAAAATTACTGTAATCAAGTAATCGATTAATGGTCCTAGCATTGCTAGGGCTTTTTAATTTCTGAAAAAAGCTTAAAAGCTGTTAGAATAGATAGTAAAGCGGATCACATATTAAGGAGTAGTTATGGCCAAGAAGAGAATGTTACTAGTAGATGGTAATTCCGTTGCGTTTCGCGCTTTTTATGCGTTATATCGGCAACTGGATCGCTTTATTAGCCCAGACGGGCATCATACGAATGCAGTTTATGCATTTAAAAATATGTTGGATGTCATGCTCAAAGAAACAGTGCCAGACTATGTGTTAGTGGCTTTTGATGCGGGGAAAACTACCTTTAGGAATAAGTGGTACAGCGACTATAAAGGTGGCCGTCAGAAGACACCGACCGAACTGTCTGAACAATTACCAGTGATTCGTGAATTACTGACTGCTCTAGGGCTCAAAAGCTATGAACTAGCGAATTATGAGGCCGATGATATCATTGGGACCATGTCACGATTAGGAGATGAGGCGGGGCTTGATGTGACGGTGGTCACAGGTGATCGTGATTTGACCCAGTTAGCTTCTGAAAATGTGACGGTACTCATTACGAAGAATGGCGTGGGGCAAACAGAAGCTTATACGCCAGCTCATATGCAGGAAGTGAATGGGGTAAGCCCAACGGCTTTTATTGATATGAAGGCGCTGATGGGCGATCAATCAGATAACTATCCTGGCGTGACTAAGGTTGGTCCTAAGACTGCCAGTCGGCTAGTTCAAAAATACGGCTCAGTAGAGGGACTCTATGCGCATTTGGCTGATTTGAAACCGTCTAAGCTCAAAGAAAATTTGATTCATGATCAGGATCAAGCTTTCTTAGCTAAAAAATTAGCCACTATCAATCGTCACTCACCCCTGACTATTACGTTAGCTGATACGGCGCGGCAAACACCACAAATAGCGAAATTGCGGCAATTTTATGAGCGCTTAGGGATGCGCAAGTTTTTAGCTGAGCTTGAAAGTCAAGGCTCAGAAGATTCAGCTCTCGACCCGCAGTATCATTACGTGCTTCTTGATGCCGAGCATTTATCACCATTACTATCGCTACCAGAACGAATTAGCTTTCATCTTGAAATGCTGGGTGATGATTATCATGTAGCTGATCCAATCGGTTTTGCGCTGAAGGCGGGAGATACGATCTATGTGGGGACCCAAATTGATTTATTACAACAGCCAATCCTCAAAGATTTATTGACCAATCCTCGTATTCATAAGGAGGTATTTGATGTTAAGCGCACTTACGTAGGTCTTTACCGATTAGGAATCGTTCCCCAGGGGCTTGATTACGACATGCTACTAGCGTCTTATTTAGTCGATAATGAGAATAATTCTGCTGACTTTGGGGAAGTTGCTCATTTGTACGGCAACTATCGCGTGGAAACGGATATGGCAGTTTATGGCAAGGGAAAGAAACAGGCAATTCCGGCACCAGCTATTCTTGCCAATCACTTGGCAGGAAAAGTCGCTGTGATTGAGCAATTGAAGCCGATATTACTCGCCAAGTTACGTGATCATGAACAAGATGCGTTGTTTGATGAGATTGAACTGCCCTTAGCGTTTGTGTTGGCGAAAATGGAAATTACTGGGATGAAAGTTGTTCCTGGGACCTTGCTTGCCTTACAGAATGAGTTCGCGCTGCGGCTGAATGAGTTAGAAAAGCAAATTTATTTAGCTGCTGGCGAAGAATTTAATCTGAATTCGCCCAAGCAATTAGGCCACATCCTCTTTGAAAAGCTGGGCTTACCAGTGATTAAAAAAACTAAGACGGGTTATTCGACGAGTGTTGAAGTGCTTGACCAACTTAAGACGAGTAGCCCAGTGGTACAAAAAATTCTTGAGTACCGCCAAATTGCTAAGATTCAATCAACTTATGTGAAGGGATTGCTTGACGTTATCCAACCAGATGGTCGGGTGCACAGTCGTTATTTGCAGACTCAAACAGCAACTGGACGTCTATCGAGTGTGGCGCCAAATTTACAGAATATTCCTACTCGGACGCAAGAAGGCAAACAAATTCGGAAAGCGTTTGTACCATCGACTCCTGATGGTTATATCTTTAGTTGTGATTATTCACAAGTGGAGTTGCGGGTGTTAGCCCATGTTTCGGGCGATATGCATATGCAGGAAGCCTTTAAGACGGGGGTTGATATTCATGCGCATACCGCGATGAAAATCTTTCATTTGACTAGTCCTGAAAAAGTGACTAGCCTTGAACGACGCCGTGCTAAGGCTGTCAATTTCGGAATTGTGTACGGTATTTCTGATTATGGTTTGTCAAAAAATTTGGGTATTAGCCGCAAGCAAGCTCAAGAGTTTATTGATAACTATTTTGATCAATATCCTCAGATTAAAACTTTTATGGCGCAAGCCATTAAAACGGCACGTGAACGTGGTTATGCTGAGACGATTATGCATCGTAGGCGTTATCTACCAGATATTCATGCTAAAAATTATAATGTTCGGTCGTTTGCAGAACGGACAGCGATTAATTCCCCAATTCAAGGATCAGCGGCTGATATCATTAAGATTGCAATGATTAATATGCAAAATGTGCTAGAAAAACGGCAGTTGAAATCCAAGCTGGTTTTGCAAGTTCACGATGAGTTGATTCTGGATGTTCCTAAAGAAGAATTAGCTACGATGAAACAGTTGGTTCCTGAGCTTATGCAACAGGCAGTGAAGTTAGATGTTCCACTAACTGCCGATTCAGGCTATGGACATAATTGGTATGATGCAAAGTAGGTGGTAAGATGCCAGAGTTAGCAGAAGTGGAGACCGTTCGGCGGACGCTATTACCCTTAATTCAGAATAAAGTGATTGCGAAGGTTATCCTATGGTATCCGAAGATTGTTGCAACAGATCATACCGCTTTCAGTCGGCAGTTAGTGGGAAAGAAAATTGTAACCATTGATCGTTATGCAAAATTCTTGGAAATTCGATTATCCGGTCATTTGACGCTCGTGTCGCACTTAAGAATGGAGGGTAAGTATCGGCTTACATCACAAGCGACACCTAAAGGAAAACATGATCATGTTGAATTTGTTTTTGTGGATGGGTCAGCACTACGCTACAATGATGTGCGGAAATTTGGGCGCATGCAGCTGGTTCCGACTGGTCAAGAACGGGCTCTGACGGGAATTAATAAATTGGGTCCAGATGCTTTGACTGCAGCATTTACGACCAAATATTTGGTAGCGGCATTACATAAGAAAAAGAAAAATATCAAGTCGACGCTGCTTGATCAGACTGTGGTTAGTGGTCTAGGCAATATTTATGCTGATGAAGTGTTATGGCGCGCTAAAATTCATCCTTTAAGCTGGGCAAATTCAATTCCAGCAAGTCGTTTGCGAATTCTGCATGATGAGATTGTTCGATTATTAAAAGCAGCAATTGCTGCGGGTGGCACTACCGTCCATTCCTATTTGGATGCCACTGGACGAACGGGCGGTTTCCAACCACAGTTAAAAGTTTATGGTCACGCAGAAGAGCCGTGTGAACGATGTCAGAGGCCATTAGTTAAAATTAAAGTGAATGCCCGCGGGACGACTTTTTGTCCACACTGTCAGAAGGAATATTTATGGTCACCGTATTAGGAATTACAGGCGGTATCGCAACGGGAAAATCGACGGTTGATGCATTTTTGAGAGAAAAGCAATTACCGATTGTCGATAGCGATGCTATTGCTCACCAGTTATTAGCACCAGGAGCAGCAGGCTGGGTTAATGTGAAGACAACCTTTGGCGAGCAATTTTTGAATGCTGACCAAACGATTAATCGGGCTGCCTTAGGGCGCTATGTCTTTACCAACCCTGAGGCGCTAGCAAAATTAAATGCGCTCAACCATCCACTCATTTATGCTGAGATTAAGCGGCAAGTTGCTGTTTATCGCCAGCAAGGCACTGCGCTAATTGTGTTTGATGCCCCCCTCATGTATGAAACTGGGGGTGAGAAGTTGTGCGATTATGTCCTGGTGGTAACCACAACAGCTACTTTACAATTAAAACGGTTGATGACACGTAATCAGCTCAGCCCTGCAGCAGCGCTGGCACGGATTCATAGTCAATTGCCATTGGCCGTTAAAATTGCCAAAGCTGATTTTGTCATTAATAATGTTGGTAATAAGGCTGATCTAAGAAGGAAGCTGGATCAAGTCATTGCCAGCATAGAAAGCGAGGGGTAATCATGGAATGCCCAAATTGTCATAAAAATGCTTCAAGAGTGATTGATTCACGCCCTAGTGATGAGAATCGCGCTATTCGTAGACGTCGTGAATGTGAAAACTGTGGTTTTCGTTTTACAACCTTTGAAAGAATTGAAACTGCACCATTATTAGTTATTAAGACTGATGGCACGAGAGAACCATTTGATCGCAAAAAGATCTTGCATGGTGTGATGGCTGCTGGTCAGAAACGTCCTATTTCTAGCGACCAATTTGAGAGTTTAGTTGACCATGTTGAAAATCGCATCCGTAAACAAGGTGTGAGCGAAATTTCATCGAAAAAAATTGGTCAACTTGTGATGGATGAGTTGGCACGTTTGGATGATGTTGCTTATATTCGATTTGCATCAATTTATCGTGAATTTAAGGATATGTCTAGTTTTATGAAGACAATGGAAGACATGATTGCCAAGCGTGAAAGGGAGAAATAATCATGTTCGAAAGTTCAAATCCGAAGATGCCTTATTTTGTTGCCAACCAGGTGACCATCTTCCCGAACCATCTAAAAGTACTCATTAAACTTTATCAGCCGATTATCGGTAATACGGCTTTAGCCTTATTTCAAACCCTGGTGCAAAATTTTGACAGTTATGAGATGCTGGCCGATGCTCAGCCACTTTACTTATTACAAGAACAGCTAGATTGTCGGCTACAAACTTTTTTTCAGGCATTACACCGACTAGAAGCGGTAGGACTCGTCAAGACGTTTCTTCAGCACAACGTGCATGGTGACGTGTTGGTTTTTTCCGTGCAACAAGTGCCTAGCGCGAGTGCTTTTTTTGCCACTTCATTGTTGGCGAGTTTGCTCAAAGAAAAAATGGGGACCGTAACTTTTCAGCGGCTCAGTCATCAATTTAGTCAAGAAGCACGGACTCACCGTAAAAAAGTGGCCAATTTACAAGAAGTTTCGGCTAATTTTTTTGAGGTTTTTCGTTTGCCAAGTGATGAAGCCATCAACCCTTCAACTGAGGTGGTAACAGCAGCGCATGACAACCAAGTTGGACCAACTCAAGTTGCTAAAATTAGCCAACCTAAAACTTACGATTGGGCGTTTTTGACGGAATTATTTCAACGTTATCAAATTACTGCTGATGAAGTGCAGACTAAAAAGGCCGATTTAGCCAGTCTAATGAGTAGTTATGGCTTGTCTGAACAAGAGCTAGTTGATGAAATTCTGCCGACGCTTCATGGAAACCATAAGTTGGATTTAGTACAAATTAAACGCACGCTAGCAGTTAACTACCGGGCGACAACTGGACAGCGAGCCGTTAAGGCGCAATTAGCGGCTAATGCGCAGCAACCCGCGGGAAATAAGCTGCAGCAGCAGGACCAAGCTTTGCTGACTGAAGTACGTCAGTATGCACCTATGGCTTATTTATATCATTTGCGTGAGCAACGTGGTGGCAGGGTGACGTCTTTTGAAAAGTCGCTGGTTCTAGATCTCAATTCGGTCTGGGGATTTTCTGATGAAGTGATTAACTTGTTACTTCATACTGCTTTAGCCAATAATAGTACCCTGAACCGTAAATTCGTTGAAGCCATTGCCAATAGTTGGATTCAAAATGGCGTTGCGACTGGTCAGCAGGCGTTAAACTATTTGGCAAAGCGGCAAAAAAAGCAGCAACAACCGCGTCAGCGTCGCAAACGCTTGGAGCGTGGCACTGATTGGTCCAAGAAACGGGCGGAGATCA
>DIDI01000045.1:46108-47164 GCA_002418055.1 Lactobacillus sp. UBA5804
TATCAGCTGCTCAAATTACCGCTAGTTTACCGGTACTCTATGAATTTTATAGCCAAAAGCAGCAACCTAATCCGGTAATAGCAGGGTATGAGCCGCAGCTTTTTTTCGCAGACTCGGTGATTCAGATTAAGTATCTTAAAACTGCTAAGCAGCTTGCTGCTGAACAGGAAAGTCAAGTAAAGCGTAATGTTCAGCTCGTTAATTTGCCGCTTAAATTGCGCCAAGTTAATTTGTATAATCTAGACCGGACACCGGATCGACTAACCGCTTTAACGAAGGTTTCGCAGTTTTTAGCTGCTTACCAGCAAGGGCAGCCTTCTAAAGGCTTGTATCTTTCAGGTGATTTTGGTGTTGGCAAGACCTACATCCTAGCAGGTTTAGCCAATGCGGTTGCAAAATTAGGTAAACGGGTAGTCTTTTTACATGTGCCAACTTTCATTGCGAGTTTAGCGTCCCACTTTGCTGATAACTCACTCCAAACTGAGATTAAGCGCGTTGCTGAGACCGATATCTTGATTTTAGATGATATTGGCGCAGAAACATTAAGCCAGTGGTCCCGTGATGATGTTTTAGGCGTGATTTTGCAGGTCCGGATGGACAATAGTCTTCCCACTTTCTTCTCATCAAATCTCGATTTGACCAGTCTAGAATCACATTTTGCTGAAACGAAGGATGCAATTGATCCTGTTAAGGCTGCACGTTTAATGGCGCGCGTTCGCTTTTTGGCTGAAGAAGTTGTCGTTTCTGGTCCTAACCGCCGAAATTGATTTTTTTAATGGAAAAAGGTTGCATCTGATCATGCATGCCTTATAATTGAAAGCATAGATTAAGAACATGTTGTCACTAAACAGAGAGTAGGACTCGTTCTGAAAGCCTACAATGGTGTTACAACCCACTCTTAATTCACTTAGAATATTCATCTATCGGGTGACTCCATTATCAGTTTTTAATGAGAAATCAATTTTAATTGATTTGAATTTTGGGTGGAACCACGTAGATAACGTCCCGACACGATTGTGTGTTGGGATTTTTTTTATTTTTTGGAGGGTAACATGA
>DIDI01000001.1 GCA_002418055.1 Lactobacillus sp. UBA5804
GGCATCTGCACCTTGCTTTTCGTACTCATTTGTGGTAGCTTCAGCAAACGGACTAGTCTGTTGTGACACCTGCAAACTAGTCGTGATGGTCGATAGCTGCTTCGTTACGGTTAACAGCTTGGCTTGGATCGCTTCACGTTGCTGGCTCAGTTTATTACTCTGTGCCTTCTTAGCATTAACCTCAGCCTGTGATTCTTTAACCTCACGATCGAGTCGATCTAAAATGACCTGATTTTTGCTAGCCGCCTGCTTGAGCTCATCTCGTTGCTGAGCAAAATCACTAATTTCAAACGCTAGCAGTGTCTTGAGTTTACCGTCTAAGCCAGCCTTTTGAAACTGATATTCTTTTGCTAAACTACTCTGCTCATGTAACGGTTCAATCCGACCAGCCAGTTCCTTCACCAAATCATTAATTCGAATTAAATTGGTGTTGGTCTGAGCTAGTTCTCCTTCAGCGGCTTCCTTTTGTTGCTTAAAATGGCTAACACCAGCTGCTTCTTCAAAAATTAACCGGCGATCCTCCGGACGAGAATTTAAGATTTGATCAACGCGACCTTGCGAAATGATTGCGAGGGAATTCTGCGACATCCCAGAATCTAAAAAAAGCGCTCGGACATCTTTCTGTCGTACCTGGCGATTATTGATGAGATATTCCGATTCACCACTGCGTAAAATTCGGCGGGTAATTGCCAAGCGATCAGCATCCATCTTTAAGCTACGCGCCTGATTGTCAAAGATCATCGTGACACTTGCATGATTAAGTGGTTCGCGACTTTCACTACCAGCAAAAATCACATCTTTCATGTTAGTGCCTCGCAGGGACTTAGCGGAAGATTCGCCCATTACCCAGCGAATCGCTTCTGTAATATTACTTTTACCGCTACCGTTAGGACCGACAATACCGGTGATGCCACGGCTGAAATGAATCGTAGTCGGTTCAGCAAATGATTTAAAACCGGCAATGTTTAATTCTGTGAGTGGCAAGCTGCTGCCTCCTATCCAAGCTTTGCGAGTGCTGCCTTGGCTGCCGCCTGTTCGGCAGCTTTCTTGTTATGACCACTACCTTTTGCCATCACTTGCTGATTCACTTTCAGCGCCACAACAAAGCTCGCTGGCAACGCAGTTTCCGTGACGGTTTCGTATTCAATCTGCACAGCACCATCTTTTTGCAATAACTCTTGTAAATCAGTCTTATAATCACGTGAATCGTTAAATTCACCTTTCGCAATCAGCGGATAAACCGTTAAATGCAAAAAATTTTGCACTTGCGGCATCCCTTGGTCTAAGAAAAGTGCACCGTTAAAGGCTTCAAAAACATCTTCTAACAGCGTTTTTCGCTGACGCGCACCGGCGAGTTCTTCGCCATGCCCCAGGTTAATCTCGTTCTGAAAACCACATGCAACCGCAAATTCCGAAAACCCCTCCGTTCGGACAATATTCGACCGTAAGCGGGTTAACTCTCCTTCATTTAGGGCCGGAAAGTGGCGATAAACATAATCCGAGACTGCTAATTCGAGCACCGCATCTCCCAAAAATTCTAATTTTTCATAATTCCACACCCCTTCTGGATGTTCATTGGCATAGGATGAGTGGGTAAAAGCTTCTTCAAGTAAATCTGGATTATGAAAAGCAATCCCATAATCTGCTTTTAAGCGTTTAACAAATTTTGTACTTACCATAACGTTCAGTTCCCCTTTATAGCTTCCTATTATAACAGTTTTCTGGGTAACAAAAAAAGGCGACTTCGCAAGCGAAGGCCTTTTTTCGTCAGTTAGACTATTTGTTTAAGGCAACCCGGTACCAGTTAGGGAAACCTTGACCATTACCAAGTGATGGTCTTAAGGAGTAACCTGTCAGGTCCTTGTTAACGGAAACGATTTGGTAGCTGTTAGCAATTGGTACCACATAGGCTTGATCAAACATATACTTTTGCCATTCATGGAACTTCTGAACCCGGTAGCTATGGTTGAAGGCTTGTTTTGAGCCCATTTCATCCAATAGCTTGTCGTTTTCAGCTGAGGCAAATCGGGTGTAGTTCATTGGAGCTTTACGACCATACATGTCATTTTGTGATGGTTCACTTGATAATTGCCAAGCACCCATGAACATATCAACTTGAGAATCATCATTTTGAACTTTGTCATAGAATGAGTTGAATTCAATCAAACGACCGCTGGTTAAGACAACGTGCAGACCTAACTTCTTCCATTGTTGGATGTAGTTTTGGACGATTGGCTCTTGTGTTGCAGAGCCACTCATGGCAGCTAACCGAATCGTTAATGGCTTGCCATTTGGTTGAAGACGGTAGGTGCCCTTCTTCTTGAAGCCAGCCTTATCCAAGATTTCATTTCCCTTTTTAATGTCGTAGGTATAGCCCTTAACACTCTTATTGAAGAAATCACCGAATTGGGCTGGAATCAAAGTTGGTACGCGGAAGCTCAAGCCAGAGCTGTAGCGCTTGTAAACTTGGTCAACATTCATCCCATAAGCGATAGCTTGACGTAAAGCCTTGTTTCCCATCTTAGCATGTGGGTTAACGACGTTTTCGCCCTTCTTAGCATCCCACTTACCCACCTTGAAACCAAGGTAACTGTATTGCAAGGGAATCGTCGCAATAAAGTTCACATTCTTAGTCCCCTTGACTTGTTGCCATTGCGAATTCAAAACACTCATGACATCAAATTTATTGGACTTAATGGATTGGGCAACTGAGTTAGGTGAGATGACCGTTGCTTCAATCTTGGCAATCTTCGGTACACCGCGGTAGTAGAATTTATTCGGCGTCCAAGTTACTGATTGACCACGAACCACCTTAGCCAACTTGTAAGGACCAAAGAACAATGGGTTCTTCCGGATCTTGTTGCTTGACATGAGGTCCTTGAAAGCCACATTCTTCAAGTAGTGATAAGGAGCAGCCGTTTCCCAAAAATAACCATTCCCTGATTGATCCATCCCGGGTTTCATTTCTTGCATGTGCAAGACAATCTTATTACCGCTCTCACCATTAGGCATTTCTAACCCAGAAATAGTCTTGGCTTTGCCAGCGTGGTAATCAGCTAAACCCTTTAAATCAGTCAAGCTACTTGAGTAACGTTGTGATTTCGTAGCAGGGTTGGCAATGATTTCATAGGCATATTCATAGTCTTTAGCTGTTACTGGCTTGCCGTCTGACCATTTGACACCCTTTTTAATGGTAATCGTAACTGTCTTAGCTTGACGATCAAGCTTAACCGTCGCTGCACCCTTGTCGGTAAACTTAAACAAGTCGTCCGTAGCAAATAAGCTCTCGTCACCATATTGCATAACTTCAGCATCTGTAGCAGAAGTGTACAATTCATCATTAAAGACACCGGTGAATGGCGTATCAGTCGCAATTCCGACTTTAACCGTGCCACCTGCAACTGCCTTCTTAACAGGAACAGTGGAACTAAAGCGGGACACACTCTTAGAATCATTTTGAATTGCATTTGACTTACCACAAGCGACTAGCGTTAATGCCGCCGTTGATAGCAAACCCGCACTCAAAACAAACTTTACTTTTTTCATAGAAATTCCTCCAATACCAATAGCATTGGAACAAGTTGATGTGGACCATGTTACCATTAAATTCCAAGAGATACAAGGACACAAAAAGCAAGCACTCAAGCTGAGTACTTGCTTTTCTTGATAATTGAACTAAATTGTTGTGAAGTGAAGTAGAGAAAAAATTATTTAACGAAACCAGCATTTGCCCAAACTGAGTTGGCATGAGATGGCTGAAGTGAGTAACCACTAACTTTGTTGTTAACAGCAGTGATTGAGTAAGCATTAGTAGTTGGTACCACGTAAGCTTGATCAAACATGTACTTCTGCCAGCCTTGGAAAGCCTTAGTCCGGTAAGCCTTGTTGAAGGATTGTGGTGAATCAATCTTCTTTAGGTAATCGGTATTTTCCTTAGTGACAAACCGAGTAAAGTTAAATGGTGCCTGTTCATTGTAAAGGTCATTAGGTGATGGCTCACTTGATAGTGACCAACCAGCCATAAACATATCAACATTTGACGCATCGTTTTCAACTTTGTCGTAGAAGGAGTTAAATTCAATCAGCCGACCAGTAGTCAAGACGACGTGTAGACCAATCTTCTTCCATTGTTGGATATAGTTCTGAATAATTGGTTCCTGAATTGAAGAGCCACTCATCGCAGCCAAGCGAATTGTTAAAGCTTTACCATTAGGTTGTACCCGGTAAGTACCCTTCTTCTTGTAACCAGCCTTGTCCAAGAGTGAGTTGGCTTTCTTCAAGTTATAGTTAAAGCCCTTAATCTTGCTATTGAAGTACTGACCAAATTGTGCAGGAATTAAAGTTGGTACCCGGAAAGTTAAGCCAGAGGTATAGTGCTTTTGAACTTCATCAATGTTCATTGCATAAGCGATAGCACGCCGTAATGAAGTGTTGTTCATCTTGGCCTTTGGATTCATGACGTTCTTGTTCTTCTTAGCGTCGAACTTACCAACCTTGAAGCCAAGATAACTGTATTGCAATGGAATGTTTGCAACAAAGTTAACCTTCTTAGTATCCTTAACTTGTTTCCATTGTGAGTTGACAACACCAATGACGTCAAACTTGTGTGATTTGATGGCTTGACTGACTGAGTTCGTTGATAAAACAGATTCAGTAATCTTATCTAACTTTGGACGACCACGCCAGTAGTATGGGTTACGAACCCAGGTAGCAGATTGACCACGAACCAATTTTGACATCTTGTATGGACCAAAGAAGAGTGGACGCTTACGAATTTGATCTGAAGAAATCAACTTCTTAAATGGCACATCCTTCAAATAGTGATAAGGTGCTGCTGATTCCCAGAAGTAACCATTACCTGATTGGAGCATCCCAGGTTTCATCACGTTAAAGTGTAAAACGACTTTACGACCATTAGGGCCATCTGGCATATCAATCCCAGAAATTGTCTTAGCCTTGCCGCTATGGTAAGCACTCATCCCCACGATATCTTGCAAAGAAGCAGTATAACGTTGTGAAGCAGTGGCTTTGTTACCGATGATTTCATATGGATATTCAACATCTTTGGCAACCACTTGCTTACCATCAGACCACTTAACACCCTTCTTCACTTCAATCGTAATGGTTTTAGCCTTACGGTCAAAATCAAAGGTAGCAGGGCCTTTGTTATTGATGGTGTACTGATCATTAGTATCAAATAATGCCTCGTTCCCAAATTGCATCACATCTGTATCAGTGGCCGATGATTCAAGCTCATTACTGAAAATACCAGTAAATGGGGTATCAGCTTCAATGGCATAGGATAAAGTCCCACCGTCTTTAACGGCCTTAACAGGTGTTTGTTCTGGGAACTTCCCTGCTTGCTTAGCAGCATTGCCACCGCTACTATTCTTACCACATGCAACTAATGTCAACGCTGCGGCTGTTACCAGTCCAACAGAGCTTAATGCTTTTCCAATCTTCATATGTTTACTATCCTCCGTACGCTTTGGATCAAGTTGATGTTTTAATCATAGCACAGGTATTTATTATTTCAATGGTTTTTGTTCATATTTCTAATATTTATTTTATTTTTTTCACGTAAATTGGACTAAGCCAGTCTAATATCTGCATTACCAGTATCAAATGTAATCGCTTTTTATATTGCTATATTGGCATTATAATATTAGTCCACTTGCTGGTAGTTAACTGAAAGTCATTAACGGCTTTACTGCGATTTATGATGCTTATAAGCATCATAAATGACCTGCTGCAGATGATATAATAGACACTTTATGAAAACACCATGAGCCAACCGCTTCAAAAGAATGACAAACAAAAAAACAATTTCCAATTGGAAATTGTCTTTTTTAAAATATCAGATTAGAAAACTTAATTTTCCCGCTGACGGGCATCACCAGCACGTTGCAACGCACGACCGATATAGTTGATGCTAAGCGAAATAACTAACAGTAACACAGTAGCTGGTAGCCATAACCACGGCCGATTAATCACGTTAACTGGATCATTTGCGAACCCAATTAAAGTCCCTAATGACGGCGTAGTGGTTGGTAGCCCATAACCAATAAAGGACAGTGCCGTTTCAATCCCAATATTACCTGCGACCGTCAAAACAACGTCAATGATAATCATCGAAGTAATATTCGGCAGCACTTCGCGGAACATAATCTTTAAGTCACTTGAGCCAGACGTCTTAGAAGCCAAGACATAATCCCGACCACGCTGTGACAAAATGAAAGATCGATAGTAACGCGAGGTGGATGTCCAACCAAACATGGCAATCAATAACACCAAAGTAAAGGCATTATAGTTTGGAATGGTCGTTGTTAAGACGATGATGATTGGCATTTGTGGCAAAATTTGGACGAAGTCGACCACTCTCATGATGATACTATCGATAAAGCCGCCGTAATAACCAGACACGAGTCCAATAATCAAACCAACGACTTCAGTGATGGCAGTCACTGATAACCCAATCAAAATTGAGTTTCGGCCACCCATCATGAGTAGGTTTAAGATATCACGACCACCATCATCAGTCCCTAAGAGGTGTCCGTCTTGACCCCAACCAGCGTAACTTTGCAGAATGTTAATCTGAGTTACTTGACCCTTACTCAAAAAGAGTGAGCCACCGAAAGTTAATAAAAAGATTAGGACAATAACGAAAAATGCTAACCGTGAAATCTTGTCTTTCCAGATTTCATGCCAAACCACTCGAAAACCTGAAGGAGGAAGTGACACCTTGGCATCAGTTGCAGCTACTGTTTGTGTTTGCTTTGTTTGCTCTTCTTTAGCCATTTCTAACTCCCCCCTACTGAATTCTAATTCTTGGATCAATAATACTCATAATGATATCTGAAAGTAGGTTCCCTACTAATGTCAGAATTCCAAAGAGTAAAATCAACGCCGTTAAGGTCGTATAATCACGTTCACTAATTGAATCTAGGAATAATTTTCCCATTCCCGGATAACTGAAGACTGATTCAATAATCATTGAACCGCCAAGCAAATCAGTGATAGTCGTACCCATAAAAGCAGCAATTGGTAAGAGTGAATTACGCAAGATATGTTTGTCGAAAACGACATTTTCTGGGACACCTTTAGAACGGGCTGTCCGCACATAATCTTCAACTTTATTATCAACAATTCCCGTCCGCAAATATTGCACGATACTGGTCGTCGTAATTAGGGAGAATAGCAAGGCTGGTAAGACCATATGGTAGAAACGACTACCTACTACTTCCCAGAAGCCACTCGCTGAAGCGGAGACAGAACCGGTAATCGGGAACCAACCAAGCACGAAACCAAATAACCAAATCCCTAAAATATAGAAAACAAAGCCAGGGATGGCAAAAGTGATATAGTTAAAAATTTGAATCCCCTGATCTTGCCATTCGTCTTGGTGACGACCAGCAATAATTCCCATTGGCACCGCTAAAACGTAAGTTAAAACGGTTGTCAATAATGATAACCAGAAGGTATTTACCGCACGGTCAGCAATTAATGAGGTTACAGGAACCTTTTGAATATAACTTTGGCCTAAATCACCATGGAAGAGGTTAACCAGCCATCTAGTGTATTGCACTGGTACCGGATCATACAAACCTAACTCATGCTTCAAGCGAATAATCTGTTTAGGGTCAAGGTTAGGGTTGATTTGCCCAGTAAAAGGATCTCCGGGCATCATTTTGGCTAACACAAAGACCAAAAAACTCAGAATTAATAATTGCGGGATCATGACTAAAACACGACGCAAAACCGTTTTCCACATCCTTAATCACGCTCCTTTTCTTTTAATTCTTTAATTTTAGCAGCTGCAGCCGCATCTTCTGGTAAAGCGACAAAGTGATTCTCAGCAACCTTTTGAAGTGGATAAACGCGTCCATCTTTGTCATACCACTTACTTTGATTTTCTTGAAATTCGCGCTCAACTAGTGCACGTTGACGTTTATGAGCTTCACGATTATCAACATCAACCACTGGGATCGCAGATAATAACCGCTTAGTGTAAATATGAACGGGGTGTCGGTAAATTTCTTCCCGTGAACCTAATTCGACTAAACGACCACGGTGCATAATCGCCAAGTTCTCAGACATATGCTTCACGACACCTAAGTCATGAGAGATGAATAAGTAGGCAATGCCATATTGTTGTTGAATATGCTTCATGAAGTTCAACACTTGCGCTTGAACTGACAAATCCAAAGCACTCGTAGGTTCATCCGCCACAATGAGCTTCGGATTAGTCGCAACCGCACGGGCAACCCCAATTCTTTGCCGCTGACCACCAGAAAATTCATGTGGGTACTTATAAATGGCATCGGATGGCATCCCTACGATGTCCAGCAATTCTTGTACCCGATCACGCTCTTGGTCGGTCGTTAACTTTTCAAAGTTACGAATTGGCTCAGCAATAATATCTTCGATTCGTTTACGCGGATTTAAACTCGACATCGAATCTTGGAAAATCATCTGCACGTCTTTATTGTAGTCTAAACGACGACGATTTCCGGACTTCGTGATATCAACGCCTTTATACAAAACACGACCACTCGTCACTTTTTCAACCCCGACAATTGCCTTACCAGTGGTCGATTTACCAGAACCTGATTCACCAATGAGGCCGTAAGTTTCACCTTCATTAATCGAAAAGTTAATGCCATCAACGGCACGAACATAATCAGTAATCCGATTCCAAAAGCCAGAACGGATAGGATAATGTACTTTCAGGTCATCAATTTTAATAATTTCTTTAGCCATAATCTATTCCCCACTTACTTTCTGATCTGCTTGAAAGTGGAAATTCTTCCAACAAGTACATCTTACCCAATGTCCAGGTTCAACCTCATGTACTGCTGGTTCCTTTTCATGGTCTGAAGCTGGAATCCAAGGAATACGTGCCGCAAAGCGATCACCTTCCCGTGGCATATATTTTAATGATGGCACGGTGCCCTGAATCACATGTAAATCTTCCGATTCATCATCAGACTGTGGCATAGAGTTTAATAAAGAACGGGTGTAAGGATGTAATGGATGTTCAAAGATAGTCTTCACATCAGCCTTTTCCACGACTTGTCCAGCATACATCACAGCAACTTCATCAGCCGTTTCAGCAACGACCCCTAAGTCATGTGTAATTAAGACAATTCCAGAATGTGATTGTTTTTGAATATCTTCAAGTAAATCCAAAATCTGAGCTTGAATCGTCACATCAAGGGCAGTCGTTGGTTCATCCGCAATAATAATCTCAGGCTTGCAGGCAATGGCCATCGCAATGACCACTCGCTGGCGCAAACCACCTGAAAGTTCATGCGGATACATCCGATACATTTCCTCTGGCTTAGGCATCCCAACCTGATTGAATAATTCAATCACGCGGGCGTGCCGAGCAGCTTCTTTCATGTCGGTGTGGTAGTACAAAGTCTCAGCGACTTGCTCACCAACACGCATCAAAGGATTCAAGCTGGCTAGTGGGTCTTGAAAAATCATACCGATTTTATCACCACGAATTTTGTTAAACAATGATTCGTTTAAGCCAACTAGGTTCAATTCATTATATAGAATGTCACCTGTAACCTTCGTATTCTTGTGATCATACAAACCGATGATACTTGAGGCAATGGTACTCTTACCACAACCTGATTCACCGACAATTGCCAAAATTTCATCGCGCTTAAGCGTCAGATTGACATCATCAGCAGCATCGTAAAACTTTCCTTGCAAACGGTAGCCCGTGTGCAGGTGTTGGATATCTAATAAAAGATCACTCTGCTTCTCCAAGGTTATTCCTCCATCCGAGCCTTTAATGATTATTAAAGGTTTTTAATTTTTTAAATTTATTCTCTCATTATAAACAGATTGCGAGTGCTATGCAAATCAGATTCGCAGATTCAACTTACTCTGCGTGCTGAGCATGAGCCGCAATATAGTTAACGGCATCGCTTACACTACTGATTTTTTCGGCTTCTTCATCTGGAATTTCTGCACCGAACTCATCTTCTAATTGTAAAATAAATTCTACTAGATTAATCGAATCAGCTTGCAAGTCTTCCTTAAAATTGGTGGCCATTGTGACTTTGTTTTCATCAATTTCGAAGTTGTCTGCAATTAACTCACGGATTCTCTCAAAAATAACTTCTTTTGTCATGCTACTTCACTTTCTTTCTAATTAGGTGCGTTTACTGCTTAAATTGTGCCCGGAACTTGCCAATCACATCTTTAGCGAGCATTTTATCAAGCTGTTTGAGCGTGTAATAGATTGGGCGCTTAGTAGACCGGCCATGCGTTTTAACGACCGGTGCATTGACACCAAGTAAAACAGCACCGCCGTAACGAGCTGTATCAAATGTTTGCCGCAAACTACTTAAGGCGTTCTTGACTAACAAAGCGCCAATTTTGGTTGTCAAGGTACCATTCAATAAGACAGCCTTCAACTGGTGCAATAGCACCCCAGCAGTTCCTTCTATTGTTTTGAGGGCAGCATTGCCAGTAAAACCATCAGTGACAATCACTTCTGCTTTACCAGCCAATAGATCATTACCCTCAACATTACCAACAAAGTTAAGCTCACTGTCCTTTAAGAGTTGATAAGCCGTTTGATGGGTTGGATCACCCTTGTCAAATTCAGCCCCATTATTAAGTAACCCAACGCTAGGTTTCACAACCCCGCGCATCTCGGTCACATAACAAGCCGCCATTTTAGCCCATTCGAGTAAAAATTCTGGCTTACTTTGAGCATTGGCACCAACATCAATCATATTGAAACCAGTAGTACTCCCTTGAGCTGGTAAAGTTGGCATTAAACCTGGCCGCGCCACTCCTTTAATCCGGCCAATAATGAAAATGCTGGCCGCAAGCAATGCCCCAGTGTTTCCAAGTGATAACAAGGCATCAGCTTTACCGGCTTTAACATAGCGGGCAGCAACGACTAAGGAAGCATCTTTTTTGTGACGAATCGCCTTCACTGGTTCATCCTCATCTTGAATGACTTCAGTAGTACCGACAATTTCTAAATGTCCATCTAACGCCGTCGCCGGTATCAGTTTCTGCAACCGCGCCGCATCGCCAAATAAAATTAACTTCGTTTGTGGCATTTCTGACTTTGCAGCTAACACTGCTTCGACAATCGCCTCAGGGGCATGTTCACCGCCCATGGCATCAATTGCAATTGTTCTCATTCTTTTTTCCTTATCTATTCTCGCATCTGGGATAACTGCTGATAATCTAAAACAGCCTTCAAGCCCGCGTGCGCTGTTTGCGTCAAATTAGGGTCAGCCAAGGCGAGTTTGCGGGCCTCTTTTTGGGCCACCACCATAGTTGAGTAATGATTAACCACATCCCCTACTTTAAAGTCAGGGACTCCAGACTGCAACTTGCCAAACAAATTACCTTCACCGCGCATTTTCAAATCGGCCTCAGCCAATTTGAAACCGTCACGTGTACTGGTCACAATTTTCATCCGCGCCTTACCAGCATCTGTTTTTGGATCAGCGACAAAATAACAATAACTAGTCGTTTGACCACGGCCAATTCGCCCTCTGAGCTGGTGCAATTGACTTAAGCCAAAATGATCAGCATTATAAATGACCATCATATTCGCATTAGACACATCAACGCCAACTTCAATCACACTCGTCGTTACTAAGATATTCACTTCGCCGCTCACAAAGTCAGCCATCACTGCATCTTTTTGATCCGCTGGCAACTGACCATGCAGCAATTCGACCCGCTGACTCGGAAAGTCATGCTTAATTTTGGCAAATAAATCTTCAGCACTCTTCAGATTAAGCGTCTCCGAATCTGAAATTAGCGGTGTAACCACATAAATCTGAAAATGCTCAGCGAGTTGCGCATTCATCTGCGCATAAACCCGATCAAGCTGGCTGCTCGTACACCACCGCGACTGCACTGGCTTACGGCCAGCCGGCAAACGATGGATTTCTGAAACAGCCATCTCACCATAAACCGTTAACGCCAGCGTTCGAGGAATTGGCGTAGCAGTCATGGCCAGAACATCCGGCTGATTACCTTTAGCAATCAGTGCTTGGCGCTGAGCAACCCCAAAGCGGTGCTGCTCATCAATAATAACCATCCCCAACTGCTTAAAAATCACTTTTGACTGAATGAGCGCATGCGTGCCAATAACAACATTAATCATACCACTCGTCAATTCTTGATAAATCTCACGCCGTTCCAGTGGTTTAGTGCTAGCAGTTAATAGTGCCACGCGCACGCCTAAGGGAATGAGCAAGGCTGAAATTTTGTGAAAGTGCTGATTAGCTAATAACTCCGTTGGTACCATAATCGCGGCTTGATACCCTGCGGTAACAGCCGCATAAAGCGCATAAACCGCTACAATCGTTTTCCCTGAGCCGACATCTCCTTGCAATAGGCGCCGCATCTGCTTTGGTGCTTTTAAGTCCGCGAGAATTTCCCGTAAAACTTGCTTTTGGTCTGCCGATAGTGCAAAAGGTAAGCTGGCCGTTAACCGGCTAAGCTCTGGCACCTGATAGTTCTTAGCAAAACCAGTCGCATGCTGGTGACCAGGCACTTGCAACTGCGCAAGTTGCATTTGAAATAGGAAGAATTCCCGAAAAATCGCACTCCGCTGGGCTAATTGATTGTCATGTTGATTGCGTGGATAATGCATCCCTTGCACAATTGCCGCTTCATCAAGCAAGCGGTAATGCGTTCTTAATGCTAGCGGCACCACTTCTGGTAAGGGTAAATTGGTGGCAATTGCCTTTTGAATGAGCTGTTGCAACTTAGGCTGACGCAAATGTCGATTAGTCGGATAAATCGGTGCCATCCCACTATCTTGCCGCTTAGTCGCTAATTTTTTAAAGAGCGTTAACCGTTGGCTAGCCAATTCATATTTGCCATAAACCGCAATTTCTTGGCCAAGCTCTAGACTTTTAGCGAGCCATGGCTGATTAAAAGAATTGACCATGATCACCTCATGGTCAATTCTAAGTTTAAAACTGAGGCGGCTCTTCCTGTAACCAAAGCGCTTTACCACGGGGGGCGTCGCCACCACACCTTGCAACACGACTTTTTGACCATCTTGAACCTGTGACAAGGGAATCGTCGTTAAATCATCATAGCGAAACGGATAATCATAAATCAAATCATAGATGCTATAAAGACCTAAACTCGCCAGGTGAGCAGCTGTTTGCACCCCAACGCCTGGCAAATCTGTCACCGGATTAAATACTGGCCACGTCATCATTATTATTCAACCGAAACGAGGAAGTCATATACAGGTTGGCCCCCATTGTGAACTTCGAATTCCAGATCATCATGTGCTGCAGAAAGCTTGGCAACGACTTGCTTGGCTATCTTCTCATTCGCATCGCGGCCATACATCAATGTAATAATTTCGGCATCTTCATTGAGCATTTGCTCAACCATCCGTACCGTAGCCGCAACAATATCTGGATCATCTAGGGCTAACTCACCGTCAATAATCCCGATATAATCATTATTCTTAACAGTTACCTCATTGACGATCGTATCACGATTAGCCTTCGTAATTTCACCGGACACGACAGTCGCTAAATCTTTGGTCATCGCAGCCACATTATCTTCGACTGAAGCTTCTGCATCAAAGGCTAGCATAGCGGTTAAGCCCTGACTAATCGTCTTAGTTGGAACAATTCCAACTGGAATATCAGCCACTTCAGCTGCTTGCTTAGCGGCCATGATAATGTTGCCGTTATTAGGCAAAATAATGGCTTGGCTGGCACCAGACTTCTTAATGGCATCAATGATATCTTGCGTAGATGGGTTCATCGTTTGCCCACCGGAAATAATTCGATTAACGCCTTCACTCTCAAAAAGCTTCCGAATCCCATTACCAGAACAAATGGCAATGACTGCAAAAGCGACAGCAACTTGTTCATGATCATCACGATCAACAATGGTTTCATGTTGAATTCGCATGTTATCAATCTTAATCTTGCCAAGCTGCCCAAATTGCTTTCCAAACTCAAAGATCTGACCAGGATGTTCGGTATGGACATGGACTTTAGCAATTTCACCATCAGAGACGGCTAATAATGAATCGCCTAATCCAGCTAGGTGCTGACGAAAGGCCTCAAGGTCAAATGGTTGTTTACCCGGAGTTTCAGCCGTTAAGTCGACCATCATTTCGGTACAATAACCATTGGCAATATCCTTAGTCGCCAATTGGCTAGCAGCAAATGATTGATGGTGCATGGCATTAATCATTTCATCCATCTCGCCTTGATCGGGCTGATACTGATCGGCAAAGTTCTCGCCTAGTAAACCTTCAAGGAACCCTTCATAAATGAACAGCAAACCTTGACCACCAGAGTCGACCACTCCGACTTGCTTTAATACGGGTAGCAAATCAGGCGTAGTCTTCAAAGCAGCTTTAGCACCATTCACCACGGCGGTCATCACTTCAATGACATCATCGCTGTCGTTGGCAGCCTTAGCACCAGCTTGGGCAGCCAGGCGAGCAACCGTCAAAATGGTTCCTTCAACTGGTTTCATGACCGCCTTATAAGCCGTCTTAACACCGCTAGTAAACGCATCGGCTAACTCTTGTGCGTTTAGTGTATTCATCCCTTGAGTGGCCTTATAAACGCCTCTAAAGAGTTGTGACGTAATAACCCCGGAGTTGCCCCGAGCACCCATGAGCATCCCTTTGGACAAGCTTTCGGTCAAATCACAGACTTGATCACTAACCGTTTCATTAACAGCTTTGGCACCACTCTCAATCGTCAAATTCATATTGGTGCCAGTATCACCATCCGGTACTGGAAAGACGTTAAGTGAATTCACGAATTCAACATTTTTACCCATTCGCCGGGTCGCAACCCGTACCATCACTCTTAATTGTTGACCATCAATCTCTTTTAATATCAAAATCCCTAACTCCTCCGTATCCGCTATTCGTCCAACAGTTTAACACCTTGAACGATGACATTAACGGCTTTTGTTTCAATTCCAAGCTGATTTTCCAAGTTATATTTAACGCTACCTTGCACATTACGGCTCACTTCAGAAATTTTCAAACCGTAACCCACAATGATGTTAACATCAACGGTAATTTCGTTCTCTGCTGATTTAACCACCACACCACGCTTATAATTGGAACGATTCAGAATGCCATCAAAGCCATCACGAATCGCGTTTTTTGAAGCCATGCCGACGACACCATAATTAGCTGTCGCTGCGCCACCCACAACCGTTGCGATGACACCGTTTGAAATATCAATCAAACCATCTTTTGTTTTGATTTTAACCGCCATGTTTATCCTCCGTCTACTTCTAGTCAGAATATACGTGTTCATTTTATCATAACCAGCCAAAAACCATGCTAAGAAAACAACTTTTAGAAAAAATTGTTTTGGATATTGTTTTATATTAGCCCACATGGTAAAGTAGTTAAGTATGAAAACTCAACAAAAGGAGGTTTAGTAATGGCTAAAGATTTTATTACAGGTAAGAAGACAGTCTACGGTAACAAGCGTTCACACGCGTTGAACTCAACTCGTCGTGCTTGGAAGCCAAACCTTCAAAAAGTACGCATTCTTGTCGATGGCAAGCCTAAGCGCGTTTGGGTCTCAGCTCGCACTTTGAAGTCGGGTAAAGTGACTCGCGTCTAATTGGCGATTAATCCTGTAACTATCTGGTTGCAGGATTTTTATTTTGCCAACCAGATTTAGCTCAACCAAAAAAGAGTAACCTAACGGTTACTCTTTTTTTTATTGACATGATCAAAGCGAACTAAGTCACGGGAATAAATCACCGCTACTAGCCCTGCTTTTAATTGCAGCTGAAAAGTCGGCTGATCTGGCAAAAATTCATTTGACGCAAACATTCGCGGATAATCACCTTGATAGCGCGTTAAACTGTAGCGTGCCCCGCTAATCGTAAGCCCCTTAACCGCTAATAAATTCGCCACACCAAAGTACGGATAACCAGCAGCAGACACGGTCCAGACCCCTGGCGTATAAAAATGAATCAGATTCTGTCGATCACAGATTGCAATGTGGCGTGCCCACGGGCGAAAATCTGGTTGCAGGACCGTCAGCAAATTAACTAAAGCATGATCAAGTCGGCCGCCCGTTGCGCCAAATAAGGTTAACTGACTCACCTGATAATCACAAAAGGCTGCTTTAATCATAACTTCTGAATCAGTATCATCTTTGACAGGATTGGAATAACGAATATCGGGAACTTGCGATGTCACCTGCCGCAATTCAGCGGCCTGCAAAGAATCAAAATCGCCCAGCGCTAAATCTGGCACTAAGCCCAATTCCAGCAATAACAAACTCCCGCGGTCAACCCCAATGAGCAAGTTACCAGCAGCCTGTGCAGCCTGCAGCTGCTGGCGCAAGTCATCTGGCCAAGCACTTTTAGGACCGCCTAATAATGCACAAGCTTTCATCGAATGGCCTGTGTCAGTTGCTGAATCTGATCCGCAATTGATCCCTTTTTAAAAATAAAGGAACCCGCGACAAAAATTTCAGCGCCCGCTTGACGACACTGGGCTGCCGTCGTGGCATCAATCCCGCCATCTACTTCTAACTGCACCGCTGGATTAATCTGATCAAGTAATTGCCGCGCGGCAGTAATCCGCGCAGGCGCATCCTTTAAAAAGCGTTGACCGCCAAAGCCCGGAAAGACAGTCATGAGTAAAACCTGGGCTACCTTCGGGGCAAATTTAGTTAAAACCGCGATATCGGTCTTAGGATTAAGCACCAGCCCCGCTTTAACCCCTTTGGTCGCCAAATAATCGAGCCAGTGTAACAAATTAGCTTCTGGCATGGCTTCATAATGTAATAATAATAAATCAGCGCCTGCTTCAACAAAGGCTGGTACCAACGTTTCTGGGACATCACTCATTAAGTGAACTTCAGCGGTTAGCTGCGGATAACTCTGTTTAAAATCAGCAACCAGCGCTGGCCCATAAGATAAATTCGGGACAAAATGCCCGTCCATAATATCAAGGTGAAACCGGCTGATATGAGCCGCAGCTGCTTGTGAAATTGCTTCACCTAGTTTTAGTTGATTGGCATTTAAAATTGACGGTGCAATGAGCATCAAATTCTCCTTACTTTAGATATTCTGGGGTACGTCCTGCGGCAATCTCGCTGCGAAAATCAAGATAGTGCTGATAGCGACTAGCGCTAATTTGACCAGCTGCAAGCGCCCGTTTAACTGCACACTTAGGCTCTTGCAAATGCTGGCAGCCGCGAAATTGGCAATGTTGACTAGCGCTGGCAAATTCGCTGAAATAGCTCGCTAACGCTGTTAATTTAATGGGTGTGAGATCAATGGCTGAAAAGTCAGGCGTATCGGCTAAAAAGCCGCCTCCTAATTGGAACAACTCCACTTTTCGCGTGGTGTGCTTACCATGATTAAGTACCTTTGAGATAGCACTTGTCGCTTGTTGCGCTTGCGCTGCTACTTTATCA
>DIDI01000018.1 GCA_002418055.1 Lactobacillus sp. UBA5804
AGTGCCGTGGATACTAGTACTGAACAAGCCATTCGTGCGGCCTTACGCCGCGACTTACCAACGACAACGAAGCTGATTATTTCGCAGCGAATTGCATCGGTTAAAGATGCGGATCGGATTATTGTCATGAATCATGGTTGCATTGAGGATGTTGGAACCCATCAAGAATTGATTGAGCGTAATGACTTATATCGGACCATTAATCAATTCCAAGCAGAGAGTAGGTGATCAGAATGGTTCAAAGACAACGATTAGCTGCTGGTAAGCGTAAGACTACGTTATTACGACTGCTAAAATTGGTGCTAAACACAAGCCCATTGATGTTAGTGATTTCAGCCATCGGTGTGATTGTCAGTGCTGCTACTGGTGTGGTGGGCTCACTTTTTATTGAGCGCCTCATTAACGACTACATTACGCCTTTGCTCAAAGCCAAGCAGCCCAACTTCCAACCGTTATTTCAAGCAATCATTTTTATGTTGATTGTCTATTTGGTGGGTGCGGGTGCGAATTATCTCTTTAACGTTTTAATGAGTATCTTGGCTCAGAAGGTACAATTACAGGTGCGGCGCGAGATGTTTGTGCACATGGGTCGTCTCCCGATTGCCTACTTCGATCAAAATGAATATGGTGACATTATGAGTCGCTATACGAATGATATTGATACTTTGATGCAAATGATTTCGCAGTCAATTCCGCAGTTTTGTTTCTCAACCTTGTCATTAGCGTTTGTGATATCTGCCATGTTTAGTGTAAGTTGGGAATTGACCCTGTTTTCCTTCTTGATTTTTGGCTTGAGCTATTGGGTCGTTCGTTTGTTAACCAAGAAATCGAGCTACTTTTTTACCATTCAACAGCGGCAAGTTGGTGAAATCAATGGCTATAATGAAGAAATATTGAATGGTTTGAAAGTCGTTAAGGTCTTCTCCCATGAAGCGGCAGCCAAGGCAGCATTCGATGACTATAATGAAAATTTGCGCCTAGCTTCAGGGAATGCCAATACCTTTGCGACCATTTTATTCCCGATTATGGGTAACATGGGTAATTTACTCTATGTACTTATCGCCATTCTAGGTGGGGCACTAGCAATTCATGCTTGGGCGCCACTGACCCTAGGTGCGATTGCGGCCTTTTTACAGTTATCTAAACAATTTAGTATGCCAATTGCCCAGATTTCACAACAAATGAATTCTATTGTCATGGCACTTGCTGGGGCCAACCGGATTTTTGAAGTTATGGATACCCCAGTCGAAGTGGATGAAGGACAAGTCACGATTGAAAGTAATGCCAATGTGAAATCAGCTTGGCACTGGAATGTGCCACAGGCAGATGGCAGTATGAAAAAGGTATCCGTGCATGGTCACATTATCTTTGATCATGTCGATTTCAGCTATGTCCCTAATCAGCCGATTTTGCATCAGATTAATATCGATGCTAAGCCAGGGATGAAAGTGGCATTGGTTGGTGAAACCGGCGCCGGCAAAACAACGATTTCTAATTTGCTCAACCGTTTTTATGAAATTAGTGCTGGTCAAATTACTTACGATGGTATCCCAATTAATCAGATTAAAAAATCATCCTTGCGTCAATCCTTAACGATTGTCTTGCAAGAGACGCATTTATTTACGGGAACCGTGATGGAAAACATTCGCTTCGGCCGCCGAGGTGCTAGCGATGATGAAGTCTATCAGGCAGCCAAATTATCACGTGCGGATGAATTCATTCATGACCTGCCTAAAGGTTACGAAACCATCATTGATGGTGATGGCGGTGATTTGTCCCAAGGACAGATGCAGCTGCTATCGTTAGCACGTGCGATGATTGCGGATGAACCTGTGATGATTTTGGATGAGGCTACTTCTAGCATTGATACCCGCACAGAGCGCTTAATTCAACAAGGGATGGACAATTTACTATCAGGGCGGACTAGTTTCGTCATTGCGCACCGCTTATCTACTATTGTTAATGCCGATTTGATTTTGGTACTTGATCATGGCCGCATTATTGAATCGGGTAATCATGCCCAACTTTTAGCAAAACATGGCTATTACTACGAACTCTATACTGGTAAACGTGAATTACAATAGACGATAGCTCTCATCTTGGATGGGAGCTATTTGTTTTCTTGGTGGGATTCTTATGATTCTCTAAAAAAGTGAGTTGGTTTGGAAATTAGTTTAAAATATCAGTAAAATAAGGTAAAGGCTTGCGACAACTCGACTGTGGTGCAAGGAGGATGGTACGATGAAAATTTTAGTGGTTGATGATGATAAAGAAATTGTCGAATTATTGAGTATCTATCTGAAGAGTGAGGGCTATGATCCAGTGGTCGCTTATAGCGGACAAGAAGCGATTACCAAGCTTAGCACCACTCCCGATATTGCATTAATGATTCTTGACGTGATGATGCCGAATATGACAGGTATTGATGTTATTCGGGAGGTTCGTAAGGATTCGGATATTCCGATTATTATCGTGTCTGCTAAAACTGGCGACATGGATAAAATTCAGGGCTTAATTACGGGGGCTGATGATTATGTCTCCAAACCCTTTAACCCACTAGAAGTGATGGCTCGAGTACGCTCACTATTGCGGCGTAGTCAAAAGCAGGTTAAGGATGAAACGCCTGATGTGCTTGAGGTGGGCCCGCTTATTATTAATCGTGATTCCCATGAGGTGAAGACAATTGATGGTGCTGAAATTCAATTAACAGCTTTAGAATTTGGTATTTTATCACTATTAGCTAGTCATCCAAATCGGGTTTTTTCTGCGGATGAAATTTTTGAACGTGTGTGGCAGCAGGAATCGATTGTTTCTGCCAAGACCGTGATGGTTCATGTGTCTCACTTGCGTGATAAGATTCAGTCAGCTACCGGTGGCGAAGAAGTGATTCAGACCGTTTGGGGTGTTGGCTACAAGGTGGGTGCCTAGCCTATGAAAAAAGAGCGCGTTAAACTCACGGCTACTGAAAAAAGTGAGCTATTCGCAGAAGCGGTCGTGACCATTGTGCTATTGTTGCTGCTTAACTTGTCGGTCATTATTCTCTTTCATTTGGCAGTCTTACAAGATAAAAACCTAATTAATGGTATTTACTTTATTCGCCAGAATCTAACTTTTATCGGTGGCTATTTCTGGAGCTGGCAACGATTAGCGATTATTGCGATGATGCTAGCTGATTTGTTGGTTCTTTACTGGCGCTTGATTCGGCGTTATCACCAGATGCAACTACGTCATGTCATTTTTGAGTTACATCATATTGCTAATGGGCATTTTGATCACCGCATTTCATTTGCCGTGAAGACGGATTTACAGAAAGTGATTGATTCAATAAACTTGCTAGTAGATGCGACGGTTCACGCGATTGATGAGGAACGGGCAATCGAGCAATCAAAGGATGATTTGATTACGAACGTCTCACATGATATTCGGACGCCCCTGACGTCAATTCTCGGTTATTTAGGGTTACTGAAGAATGATAACATTGCGGCCGCTGATCGCGCTAAATATGTCGATATTGCTTATAATAAGGCAGAGCAAATGCGCTCATTAGCAAATGATTTGTTTGATTATACTACCTTGAATTCCACCTCAACTAAGCTTAATTATGGCCCACTACACCTGTATTCAATGCTCGAACAGGTCGCAGCGGGGTTTGAACTAGAAGCTGAAAAACAGGGAATCAAGTTTGAGGTCGCAACACGTCCTCATAATTTAGCAATTGTAGCTGATGCAGAAAAGCTTGTGCGCGTCTACAACAATCTGATTGGTAATGCGTTAAAGTATGGTAAAGGCGCCACTACGATTCGCTTAGAGGCTAATTTAGTCAATCAGCAGCAAGTTGAATTAACAATTGGCAATAATGGTGCCGCTATTCCTAAACAAGCACTGAAGAAAATCTTTGAACGTTTTTATCGCGTAGAAACGTCACGTAATACGAGTACCGGTGGGACTGGACTGGGACTAGCGATTACCAAAAGTGTAGTTGATTTACACCATGGTACCATCAAATGTGAATCTGATGCGGATTGGACGCAATTCATTATTCGCTTGCCGCTTAGTGCACCAGCATAAAAAAGCCGGCGTAGCTGTGTTATAATTTTAACCGAGATATTTTTTCAATGAGGAGTTCACATGAGTATTTCTTTAAATACCTGTATTTTAATTTTGAAAGAGCATCACTTGTTAAAATCAAGTGCGGTTCAAGACACAGTTGCCACTAAACTGCCCTATGTTTCTTATGACTACCGTGATATACACACGGATACGCTACTCTTTTGTAAAGGAGCGGCCTTCCGCCCAACTTATGTATCACTAGCTAAGAGCAATGGTGCCGTTTGTTATGTGGCTGAGCAACCCTATCCAGAAGGCAAGGGAATGCAAGCGTTAATTGTGCGCAATGTTTCTAAAGCAACGGCA
>DIDI01000010.1 GCA_002418055.1 Lactobacillus sp. UBA5804
AATTAACTGCTTTACAGACCGTAGCGCAGGCAGGCGCTCAGCGGCAGGCCAAGTTTCAGCGTCAAGTTGAGCAATTGACAGCCCGCCGCGAGGCTTTAAGTCAGATTCAAAAGCGGCATGAAGGATACTATTATGGGGTTAGAAACGTCTTAAACCATTTAACCCAATTCCCCGGCGTAATTGGTGCCGTTAGTGAGTTATTGTCATTTCCAGCTGAGCTAGAGATTGCAATCACTACCGCATTAGGTGGCGGGGTGCAAAACTTGATCACCGATACGCGGTTAAGTGCGCGTAATGCGATTAATCGGTTGAAAGTCAGTCATGCTGGCCGGGCCACTTTTCTACCACTGGATGGCTTACATAGCTATGAAATTCCGGCTGATATTCGGCATCAACTTAGCCGCAATGCTGGTTTTAAAGGTATTGCGAGTGAGTTGGTGAGTTATACCGGTGAGGCTGATATTTCAGCGGCAATTCATTATTTGTTGGGAAATGTCATTGTGGTTGATCGCATTGAAACCGCCATGCAAATACAGCGTCAGGTGAGACGTTACCATTTAATTACCTTAGACGGCGATGTGGTTTCACCGGGCGGTTCAATGACTGGTGGTGAGCGTAATCAGCGTAACAATTCACCGCTCCAAACGACTACCGAAATTGCCAAATTGGCCAAGCAACTCAGCCAAATGCAAGCTTCACTGCAAGCTGCTCAGGAAGTTGTAAAAACCAAAGGGCAAGCCGTGACGACTTTGAAAGCAGCTCAAGTCGCTACTCAATTGCAACTCCAAACGCTCACGCAAAAGTTAGGTGAAGCTGCTGTTAATTTTCAGAGCCAAGATCGCGAAGTTAAGCGCTTAAGGGATGCACATACCCAATACAACGAACAGTTGACTAACAAAAAGACTCAGTTAGTTGAAGTCAAAGCTGCCATTGCGGCTAAAACAGATGAGCAAGCGGCTATGACCAAACAGCTTGCAACCGAGAAACAGGAAGTTGCCGCGCTCGAGACGCGGCTCGCTCATTTTTCCACGGCTAACCAGCAATCACAAACTGAACTTGCTGCCCTTGATGCGAAACTAGCGGTACATGATAATGAGCGACTTAATTTACGTAGTAAACAGCGTGAGCAGCGTCAACAAGCGCAGCGGTTAGAACAGACCTTGACTCAATTAAAGCAAAAGCTAGGTGGTCTGACGTCCAATGGGCAGCTCTCAACACAAAAACAACAGGAGCTGACCGCAAAAGCCAAGACTTTAGGACAGAAAAAGGCCGAATTATCAGCAAAGCTGGCAACACTCAGCGGTCAGCTAGGGCAATTTGAGGCCAAGATTGACCAACTTGACCAAGTGGCTGGTCGTAATTACGATTTACGTAAGGATGCGGTCTTGGAACAAGAGCGCTATTCCATTGCAATCACGAAGTTAACGGGGCAAGTCGAACAGCGACTCGACCAGTTAAGTCATGATTATCATTTAACTTATGAAGCAGCACTAGCTCAAGCCTCAAGTGAGAATACACCTGAAGCCCGCAGCCAGCTGAAGAAGGCAGTCAAGTTGCACCGGATGTCACTAGCTGACATTGGCCATGTTAATTTGGATGCGATCACAGAGTATGATGAAGTTAAGCAGCGTTATGATTTTTTGGATCAGCAACAAACTGACCTCATTACCGCTAGAAAAGACCTCGAAGCTTCGATGGCTGAACTAGACGAGACCGTCAAGCAGCGCTTTAACAAAACCTTCAAGCAAATCGCTGCCAGTTTTGAGGAAATTTTCCCTGTGGTCTTTGGTGGCGGGAGCGCTAAGCTGATATTAACTGACCCGACTGATTTACTGACAACGGGCGTTGAAATTATCGCGTCACCCCCTGGTAAGCGGCTGCGACGTTTAAGTTTGCTATCGGGTGGTGAGCGGGCATTAACTGCGATTACCTTGCTATTTGCGATGTTACAAGTGAACACCGTGCCATTCTGTATTCTCGATGAAGTCGAGGCGGCGCTCGATGAGACTAATGTCACTCGGTTTGCCCAATTCATGCAAAAATATGACATGCATACTCAATTCATCGTGATTACCCACCGCCGCGGGATGATGCAACAAGCCGACCAATTGTTTGGGGTGGTGATGCAAGAATCTGGGGTATCACGGGTTTTATCGGTGTCGTTAACTGAATGGCAGGAGGACAAGAAATAATGGGTTTATTTGATAAAATTAAAAAATCACTTTTTGGTGGTCCTGATGATGAAATCACGAAACCTGAAGTCAATAATAAAGATGAAGCGGCGGTACCAAGTGAGCCGAATGAAGCTGCACCTGAACCTGAACCAGCAGCAACCACGACTAATACTGAAGCGTTATACGAACAGGGACTGGAAAAAACGAGTGCTGGTTTTGGCGCCCGCCTAAATGCTTTTTTCGCACAATTTAGAACCGTTGATGAAGATTTTTTTGATGAGCTGGAAGAATTATTAATCGAATCAGATGTTGGGTTTGAGACCGCACAAGCAGTGACGGACCAACTGCGCGACGAAGCAAAGTTGCAAAAGGCAAAATCGCGTCAAGAATTGAAGGCTGTCATTATCGAAAAGCTGGTGGCTTTATATGAAGATAATGCTTCTGAAGCCGATGAGCATTTACGTCGAAGTGCGACCAAGCCCACGATTTATCTCTTTGTTGGGGTAAATGGTGCTGGTAAGACCACCACGATTGGTAAGCTCGCAACGCGGTATCAAAAGGCAGGTCATAAGGTTTTACTAGCAGCGGCTGATACCTTTCGAGCTGGCGCTGTGGCGCAATTAGAGGCCTGGGGAAAGCGTGCTGGTGTGCCCGTTGTAACTGGGGAACCTGCGGCTGATCCCGCTTCGGTCGTTTATGATGCGACCGTCAAAGCCCAGACTGAAGGCTACGATTATTTGTTGGTTGATACGGCTGGTCGACTTCAGAACAAAGCAAACTTGATGGCCGAGCTGGATAAAATTAATCGCACGATTAAGAAAATCTTGCCGGCAGAGCCAACTGAAACCTTGTTAGTTCTAGATGGGTCAACCGGCCAGAATGCGCTCTTACAAGCGAAAGATTTTGACCAGACGACTAAATTAACAGGTTTAGTACTAACTAAAATTGATGGTTCATCTAAAGGCGGGGTCATTTTAGCTATTCGTCATGAATTAAAATTACCTGTTAAACTGGTGGGATTAGGCGAGAAGCCAGAAGATTTAGCTGACTTTGATGCCACAAGTTATGCCCTCGGGCTATTTCATGATTTGGCTTAGCGCCAAACATAAAGGAGTAAAGATATGAAAGAATATGCGGCATGTACCACCGTGTTAGTCGGAAAAAAAGCTTCAATCACCGGTGCAACGATGATTGCGCGCAACGATGATACGTTTGCACCAATTACACCACAGAAATTTATTGTTGAACCAGCTGTCAAAGGTAAACCTGGCCGCACCATTAAGTCTTGGCTAAATAAGTTCGAAATGGAGTTGCCTGCTGATGCCCAGCGTGTTCCAGCTGTGCCCAATGTTGATTATCAACACTGTGGTTATTACGATGAAAGTGGGATTAATGAAGCCAATGTTGCCATGTCTTGTACCGAATCGACTTATGGCAATGAACGGACGCTTGCGTTTGATCCCTTAGTCGTCGATGGGCTTGACGAAGATTGCATGCAAACCGTGGTACTGCCTTACATTAATAGTGCTCGTGCAGGGGTTAAGCGCTTAGGGGAGCTTATTGCCAAGTTTGGCTCAGCTGCTGGAAACTCTGTCTTATTTAGTGATGCCAATGAAGTCTGGTACATGGAAATTGTGACTGGACATCATTACGTGGCACAGCGGATTCCTGATGATGCGTATGCGATTGCGGCCAATCGGGTCTCGATTGAGCAAGTTGACTTTCAGGCACCTGATGACTTTATTTGGAGTGATGGCATTCGGGAATTTGTTGAGACCTATCATTTGAATCCTGATCAAACTGGCTGGAATTTCCGTCATATTTTTGGGACTTATACTGAGCAAGACCGGCATTACAACACGAGTCGTATCTGGTATGGGCAGAAGTACTTCAACCCAGAATTAGATCAAGATCCCGAAGACCCTGATTTACCTTTCATTCGCCGCACGAGTAAAAAGATTAGTCGTGAGGATATTCAATTTATTTTAGGCAGTCATTATCAAGACACGCTTTTTGATCCATTTGGCAAGGGAAGTTCAGAGGAGCGGCATCGTTTTCGGCCAATTGGGTTAAACCGGACGCAAAACTCGCATATTCTCGAACTGACTGACAGTGAAAATGCAGGGACAGCTGGGGTTATGTGGCTATGTATTGGTGGTCCAACCTTTACGCCGTTTATTCCCTTCTTTAGTAATATGTCAGATACCGATGCTAGTTTCAATCAAACGGCAATGACCTACAATCGGCGGGATGCTTGGTGGTATTACAAGGGTCTAGCTGCTTTAGTTGAAAGTCATTATCCGCAATTTGTCCAATTAGATATTAAATATTTAGAAAAGCTCAACACCTATTATCGTCGCCGCGTGGTGGAAGTGCGACGCGAAGCTGCCAAGTTAACCGGTGAAGCGTTAACTCACTATCTGACACAGGCGAACCAAGAGACCGTGGCTTATACGCGGCAAGAAACTGAAGCCTTTTGCGGGAAGATGTTAACGCAGGCGATTGGCTTATCGAAGCTGACTTTTAACATGGATGCTAACTTGTAATCACCTGTTTAGGTTGAAATGAGGTACTGCATGGCTCGCAAACGTTTATTATTATTAACAACCGGTGGCACGATTGCTTCGGTGGTCTCCGATACGGGTCTGGTCCCAAGAACTAAAGGTGAAGCGTTACTGGCACAATTGGGGACACTGCCGTATGACGTGGCGGTTAAAGATATTTTGCAACTGGATTCGTCTAATATTCAACCAGAAGAGTGGCAGTTGATTGCTCAGGAAATTGATGCACAGCGTGGCCATTATGACGGGATTGTGTTGTCGCATGGAACTGATACGATGGCTTATACGGCATCGATGTTATCCTTTATGTTGCAACAAATTGATTTGCCGGTGGTTTTAACGGGAAGCCAAGTACCGATTAATGTGGTTTTGAGTGATGCCGCTGAAAATTTGCGATTGGCTTTTGCTGGTGCAGCCAATTGCCCGCCCGGGGTCTATTTAGCGTTCAATCGGCGCATCTTTTTGGGTTGCCGAAGTGTCAAGGTCAGAACGACTAATTTTAATGCCTTTGAGAGTGTCAATGCTGATCCAGTCGCAGAAGTGACCTCTGATGGGTTAGTGCGCCATGAGTTACCGCGACCAGTTGGAAAACCTTATCAAATGCGCACCAAGATTGAGACCCATATCTCACTGATTAAGTTGTTTCCTGGCTTTGATCCGGATTTACTCTTTGCGATGGTCCAAAATGGGTGTCGCGGAATCGTGATTGAGGGTTACGGCTTAGGTGGGATGACTTCGGTGCGCCGTAATATGATAGCTGCGACGGGTAAGCTCATTCGCATGGGCATTCCAGTGGTCGCCTGCAGCCAATGTCTCTATGAACGGAGTGATTTAACTAAGTATGAGGTTGGTCGCTTAGCGCTATTAGAGGGCGCCATTAGTGCGCATGATATGACCTCTGAAAGTGCTGTGACGAAGCTCATGTGGGCCTTAGGCCAAGGCCTTGATGTGGCCCAAATTAGCAAGTTATTTGCGACCAATCTGGTGGGCGAAGTCACGTGCTAGTAGCTGTGATTGTCACTAGTTTTTGCTATACTAACTAAAGGTGGTCATATGGATCGATTAACTAAGAATGAACAATTAGGTGATTTATATGCTTATTACCGGGCGCTTTTGACGCCTGGGCAGCAGCGTTATTTTGAAGCTTACTACTATGATGACTGGTCGTTGGGTGAAATTGCTACTAATCATCAAGTGTCACGCCAAGCGGTTTACGATAATTTGAAGCGTAGTAGTGAGAGTCTGGTAAAGTACGAGGCTAAATTACATTTACGTGCGAATGATGATCGACTTGAGCAGCGATTGTTAACGGTATTAGCCTCACTAAACCAGCAAGATCTTCCAGCTGCACAACACCAACTACAGATTATATTGAACCAAATTAGAGGAGTATCAGGCTGATGGCTTTTGAAAATTTAAGTGAACGCATTCAAAAAGCGCTGCGCAATTTGACCGGTAAAGGGCGAATTTCGCAGGACGATATCAACCAAGCCAGTCGCGAGATTCGCTTGGCTTTGCTAGAGGCAGATGTCAACTTTAAGGTTGTTAAAGACTTTATCAAGACCATTAAACAGGCAGCACTTGGTAAGGATGTGCAAGCCTCATTGAATCCAGGTCAGCAAGTCATTAAGATTGTTAATGCAGAATTGACCAAGATGATGGGGGAAGCGAGTGTTCCGCTCAACCAAGCACCGCATATTCCTACTGTCATCATGATGGTCGGTTTGCAAGGGACGGGGAAGACAACCACTGCCGGTAAGCTAGCTTTAAAATTAAAGAAAACCAAAAATGCGCGGCCGTTGTTAATTGCAGGTGATATTTATCGCCCTGCAGCAATCACACAATTAGAGCAAATTGGTGCGCAAATTGATGTTCCCGTTTATAGTGAGGCCAGCCAGAGTGTCCCCGATATTGTTGCTGGGGGATTAGCACAGGCTGCCAGCCAGAAGAATGACTATGTCATTATTGATACGGCGGGTCGACTTGAAATTGATGATGCCCTCATGCAAGAACTTGTGGCTGTCAAAGCACTTGCAAAGCCAGATAATATTTTGCTTGTTGTTGATGCGATGACTGGTCAGGTGGCGGCCGATATATCCAAGGCTTTTGATGATCAGCTGGATATTACGGGGGTTGTCTTAACCAAGTTAGATGGTGATACTCGTGGTGGGGCAGCCCTGTCAATCCGAGCTGTTACGGGAAAGCCGATTATTTATACGGGTGAAGGTGAAAAGCTGACTGATTTAGCTGCTTTCCACCCTGATCGCATGTCCTCACGTATTTTAGGCATGGGCGACATGCTGACCCTGATTGAGCAAGCTGAACAAGATTACGATGCCAAGGAGGCTGCAAAAGTTGCCGCCAAGATGCGTGAAAACACCTTCGATTTCAACGATTTTGTGGATCAGCTTGAACAAGTTCAAAAGATGGGGCCACTGGATCAAATCATGAAAATGATTCCGGGTATGGCGAATAATCCGCAACTCAAGAATTTCCAGATTGATGACCATCAAATTGCCCATACCAAGGCGATTGTGTATTCCATGACCCTGCATGAGCGTGAAAATCCGGATGAGCTAACCCCGAGCCGTAGACGCCGGATTGCGGCTGGTTCTGGCCGTCCAATTGTGGAAGTTAACCGCATGATTAAACAGTTTAAACAAGCCCGCGATATGATGAGCAAAGTTTCCAAGGGTAACTTCAAAGGGATGGAGAATTTGCCAGGGATGGATAGTCCGATGGCAAAGATGGCGATGCGGTCAATGAATCACAAGCTAAAGAAAAACAAGAAGAAGCGGCTTAAAATGCGGCATTTCCATTCTTAATTCATTAAAACTAGCCTGCAAAGGAAAATTACTTTACAGGCTAGTTTTTTCATGATATAGTAGTCTCTGTTAAGTTTTAGGAGGAAAATTACATGTCAGTAAAAATTCGTATGCACCGGATGGGTGCTAAGAGAAAGCCTTTCTACCGGATCGTTGTTGCTGATTCGCGTGCCCCACGTGATGGTCGTTTCATTGAACAAGTTGGCTTTTACAACCCAGTTTCAACACCTAAAGAATTGAAGCTTGATGAAGATAAGATTTTTGATTGGTTGAAGAAGGGTGCACAACCTTCAGATACAGTTAAATCAATTTTGTCAGGTGCTGGTTTAATGGCTAAATTACATGCCAGCAAATACAATAAGTAAAGCTCATTAAAAGTTTGGAGCGCATCGCTTCAAGCTTTTTTGATACCAGGAACTTAGGAGAGATGCATGCAGTTTTATGATGTGGGGCTTGTGTTAACAAGCCACGGCTTAAAAGGTGAAGTCACCGTGAAGCTGATTACTGATTTTCCCGCTGAACGTTTCCAGCCAGGAACGCAATTACATTTACGAACGAATGCTGATCGGGTATTAACGGTGGCTAGCAGTCGTCCGTTTAAAGGCGGCTTGCTGGTGCAATTTGCTGAAATCACGAGTGAGGCCGAAGCTGAGACGTTACGGCAAGAGACATTAACGATTGCCGCGGCTGACCGCGAGCCGTTAGCAGCTGGAAGCTACTTTTTTGAGGACATTATCGGCTGCCAGGTATTGGATGCAACGAGTGGTGAAAAGCTTGGGCTTGTTTCTGCGATTGAGCAGCCTGGTGGCAATGATATTTGGGAGATAACCGAAGCTAATGGCCATCATTTTTGGCTACCGGTCGTTGATCAATTTGTGAAGCAGGTGAATATTGCAGCTAAGACTATTCAGGTTGAATTAATAGCGGGGTTACGCGATGAAGATTAATGTGTTAACCTTGTTTCCAGAAATGTTTACACCGCTACAAAGTTCGATGCTGGGACGGGGGCTAGAAGATCATAAGTGGGATTTGAAGCTACTTAACTTTCGTGATTTTACCTATGATGTTCATCATCACGTGGATGACAGCCCTTATGGGGGTGGTGCCGGGATGGTATTACAGGTCATGCCAATTGTGAAAGCCTTAAATTCGTTACCGAGTCGCGGTAAAGTGATTATTACAGCGCCTCCAGGCCGACCGTTCAATCAAATAATGGCCCAAAAGTGGTCTAAGCTACCTGAACTTACGATTCTTTGTGGTCATTATTAAGGCTTGCTCTTT
>DIDI01000017.1:0-6961 GCA_002418055.1 Lactobacillus sp. UBA5804
GCGATGCTAATTATAACGCTTGCATTTGTGAATTTTGGGTGCTTTAATACGAGTTGGAATTGATTGTAATAAGGAGATGCACTTAATATGGCAAAAATTAAAGGCGCAAATGCGATGTTGCAAGTCTTAGTTGACTGGGGAATTGGCCACATCTATGGTTATCCAGGTGGTTCGTTCGACTCAACTATGAATGCACTTCATGAAATGCAAGATAAGATTAAGTTTGTGGAGGTTCGTCATGAAGAAGCTGCTTCATTGGCTGCTTCTTCAGAATACAAGATCTCAGGTAAAGTTGGTGTCTGCTTTGGCTCAGCTGGTCCTGGTGCTATTCACTTGATGAATGGTTTGTATGATGCTAAGTATGACAAGGTTCCTATGGTAGCAATCGTTGCTAATGTACCAACTGGTCGGCAAGACATTAACTTCTTCCAAGCTTTCGATGAACAACCTTGGTTCCGTGATGTTGCAACTTGGGTTCACCAAGCTAAGACTAAGGAAGCCATTCCTGTTTTAATGGATGAAGCTATTCGTCAAGCATATGCACATAAGGGTCCTGCTATCTTGATTATTCCTAAGGACTTTGGTTGGGCAGAAATTAACGATAACTTCCGTGTTAACGCTAATGCTCATGTTGACGCTAACTATGCTGAACCAACTAAGACTTCAGTTGAAGCTGCAGTTAAGTTGTTGAAGGAAGCTAAGAACCCAGTTGTTTACTTTGGTATGGGTTGTCAAGGTGCCGGCAAGGAATTAAAGGAATTTTCAGACAAGTTCAAAACACCTTTGACTTCATCTGTTATTGCTAAGGGAATTGTTGAAGATAAGTTCCCAGCTTACCTTGGTTCAATTGGTCGTTGTGCTCCTAAGGCAAGTAATGATATCCAAACGCATGCTGATTTAGTTGTCTGGGTTGGTAATAACTCACCGTTCTCAGTCTTCTTCTTCAATCCAAAGGCTAAGATGATTCAAATCGATGTTGATTCATCTAAACTTGGTAAACGTCACGCTGTTGATGTCCCAATGCTTGCAGATGCTAAGAAGTCTTTACGTGCATTAATTGATGCTGGTGAAGAAAAGGCCGAAACCCCACTTTACAAGGCTGGCTTAGCTGACCGTGAAAACTGGGAAGCTTGGCTTGACAGCTTTAAGGATGATTCTATTAAGGATAACGGTCGTGTTCGGACTGAACCTATTTTTGATGTCATTGACAAGCAAGCTGCAGACAATGCTGTCTTTGCTATTGATGTTGGTAACGTCAACATTAACTTCACTCGTTTGATTAACTTACACGGTGATCAAAAGTGGTCAACTTCAGGTTTATACGCAACCATGGGTTACGGTGCTCCTGCTGCAGTTGCTGCCGCAACGGTTTATCCGGATCGCGAAGTTTGGCATTTATCAGGTGATGGTGGTTTCGCAATGATGAGTCAAGAATTATTGACTCAAGCACGTTACAACCAACACGTTATGAACGTCATCTTCACTAATGAAACTCTTGGCTTTATCGAAGCTGAACAAACAGATGAGTCTAACCAGCCTTTATCAGGAGTTATTATTCCAGATAACGACTGGGCTAAGGTTGCAGAAGGTATGAACGTTAAGGGTGTTACTGTCCGTTCAAAGGCTGAATTTGAAGCAGCTGTTAAAGAATGGAAGAACAGCGATGGCCCAATGTTAGTTGACGTTAAGTTGACTAAGGAAATGCCTTACTCAGTTGAACTAAACACCTTGGACGACCCAGCATTTGTTGAGAAGTACCAAGCACAAGCTTTGAAGCCTTTCAGCTACTTTGCTGAAAAGTATGGTGTCGTTGATGCCACTGCTGCTGATGCTGCTTCAGGTGCCTCTGAAGAAGAAGCAGAGCCAGAACCAGAGCCAGACACGACTTCAGGTGCCTCAGAATATTAATCGGTCAAAGGATAAGCATTGCTTGTCATTTTAACTGATAGAAAAAGCGCTTCACATTGTGGAGCGCTTTTTTATTGTACATTTTTCTCTGGCTTCTATTATAATTAAACCTAGAGCTTATTGATGGAGGTAGTATATGCAACAATTTGGCGTAGTTGGCCTAGCTGTGATGGGCAAGAACTTGGCTTTGAATATCAGAAATCATGGTTTCTCAGTATCAGGTTTTAGTATCGATCGTCCCGAAGTGGATGCTTTGGCTAAATATGAGGATGAGAAACTGGTGCCGACCTACACTTGGCAGGAGTTTGTCGCTTCACTAGTTAAGCCCCGTAAAATTTTGATTATGATTAAAGCTGGGAAACCAGTCGATTTAACTTTAGCGCAATTGAAACCTTTATTGGATGCGGGTGACATTATCATCGATGGTGGTAACTCTAATTTCCACGATACCAATCGTCGAGTTAAAGCCTTAGCTTCAGCAGGTATCCATTTTATTGGAATGGGTGTTTCTGGCGGTGAAGAAGGGGCTCTAAATGGTCCAGCGTTAATGCCGGGTGGTGATGAAGCCGCCTTCAAGCAGGTCGAACCGATTCTTGCCGCAATTGCAGCGAAGACGCCTAGTGGCCGCCCTTGTGTGAGTTATATTGGCCCTGAAGCTAGTGGTCACTATGTTAAAATGGTCCATAATGGGATTGAATATGCCATTATGCAGGAGGTCTCAGAAGTTTATGATCTTTTGCGCGTAGCCGGTAAGAGCAATCAGGAAATGTCTAAAATCTTCGCAAATTGGTATCAAGGCGATCTTGATGCTTATCTGATTGAAATTACGTCCAAGGTGTTAGCCCAACCAGATGATTTAAGTTCTGGCGAAGTGATTGACCGTATTCTGAATGTCGCTTCTTATAAAGGAACTGGTAATTGGATGTTGGAAGATGGCGTAGCACTGGGTGCACCTATCAGTGTCATTGCCGAAGCGGTGATTGGACGTTTTATGAGTAAGCAGACTCAGCGCTCTGGTCAGGCACCGCAATTAACTAGTGATGTGCCAGCTGATTTCGTGCGTAATCTAGAAAAAGCCTTAAATTTGGCACAGGCGGTTGCTTATGCGCAAGGCTTCCAGCAACTTACCCTGGCGGCTAATGCTTATAATTGGGGGTTACGTTACCCAGCGATTGCCCAAAATTGGGAGGCAGGGTGTATTATTCGCTCAGGCATGTTACAAGAAATTGAAACAGCGTATGCTGATCAACCAAAGATGGGACTGTTGTTTGAAGCACCATATTTTGCTCAGCTAATGAACACTAATTTACCGGCCCTGAAGCAGGTGATTGCGTTAGCGATGTCAGCCGGTGTACCAACGCCAACACTCAGCGCAACGTTAAACTATTTAGAGTCAATTTTTAATCCGAAGTTACCAGCAAATATGATCCAAGGACAGCGTGACTACTTTGGTGCGCATACTTATCTGCGCAATGACCGTGAAGGTACTTTCCATACCGAATGGTATGCAGAAAAATAAAGTTTCATGTGAAACAAAAATGGACCACCATTTAGGTGATCCATTTTTGTTTGTATCTTAAGCTAGTGGTGCTGGTTTCATGCGGTTCAGTGCTAATGAGCTAAGTAAGACTGAAATGGAACTGAAGGCCATTGCCAGTCCTGCTAGTTCTGGGCTAAGGACGAACCCTAAGCTAACGAAGAGTCCAGCGGCAATTGGGATGCCCAGAGTATTGTAGATTAAAGCCCAGAAGAGATTAAGTTTAATCCGATTGAAAGTCTTATTAGCCAAGGCTAGGGCTTTAACGACTCCGGCTAAATCATCTTGCATCAAGACAATATCACCTGATTCAATGGCAATATCGGTCCCCGAGCCCATCGCAATGCCAATATCGGCGGTTGATAAGGCTGGAGCATCGTTGATCCCGTCCCCTACAAAAGCAACTTTTTCACCTTTTGCCTGTAAAGCAGCAATCTTAGCTGATTTGTCCGTTGGCAAGACTCCAGCCAGCACTTCACTAATGCCAACTTGCTGGGCAATTTGTGTGGCTACAGCGGGGTTGTCACCAGTTAACATAATGGTTTTAAAGCCGCGCTTAGCTAATGTAGACATGACTGCTTTAGCGTTGTTCTTAGGCGTATCTTGCAATGCAATCAGGCCAATTATTTTTTGATTGAGGCTAACATATAAGACAGTTTTAGCAGCTTGTTGAAGCGTGTCTGCTTCCTGTTTTAGCTCAATGGGCAAATCCTCAGTGAGTAGCTTGGTGCTACCAATGGCTGCATCTTTGCCGTTTAATTGCCCCGTGACCCCTTTTCCAGCTACGGCTTTAAAGTCCGTCACCGGACTTAACTGCAATGATCCTGCACGGCGGACAATAGCTTGTGCTAGAGGGTGTTCGGACGCGGTTTCTAGGCTGGCGGCTACTTGTAAAACTTCTGGCTTTCCAATAATATCGGTCACCGCTGGTTCACCTTTGGTAATGGTACCAGTTTTATCAAATACGAGGGTGGTGATTTGACTTGCTTTTTGGAGCGCTTCGCCATTTTTAATGAGGACGCCCATTTTAGCACTTTTAGCAGTTCCGACCATCAGTGCCGTTGGGGTAGCGAGTCCCAAGGCACAAGGGCAGGCAATCACCATCACCGAAATTGCAAACAGTAATGATTTTACCAATGGCGCGGCTAATATGCTGTACCAAATGACAAAAGTGATAATCGCAATCATGATGACGATTGGCACAAAAATATGTGACAATTGATCTGTGAGATTTTGAATCGGGGCGTGGCTAGCTTGGGCCTGCTTGACAAAATCAACAATTTGGGCAAGTAGGGTATCGGCACCAACCTGGGTTGCTTTGAAGGTAAAAGTACCAGTAGTGTTAAGCGTAGCGCCAATCACATGGTCCTTGGATTGTTTATGAACAGGCATACTTTCACCAGTTACCAAGGATTCATCTAAGTCAGTACTACCAGACACAATGATGCCATCAACGGGGACTTTTTCACCAGGGCGAACTCGAATAAGATCACCCGGTTTTACCTCAGCAACGGGGACCGTGATAAAGTGACCAGCGCGACTGACTTGGGCTGATTTAGCTTGTAATTTTAAGAGGGCACTTAAAGCTTGAGAAGCATTATGGTTCATCTTCTCTTCCATAGCATCACCAAGCAAGACAAAGACTGTCACAAAAGCGGCACTTTCAAAGTATACGGGGCGGTGTGTTAGCATCGCAAAAATACTATAAAAATAAGCAGCTGAGGTACCTAGGGCGATTAGCGTATTCATATTAGCGGCATGTTTTTTGAAAGCTTGCCAAGCACTTCGCCAATAAGGAAATGCAGCTAATCCCATGATGAGTGTGGTGGTTACTAGCGCAATTTCGTTATGACCAGGAAACATAAAATGGAATGGCATTAGCAACATTTGGATTAACATGGGAATGGCTAAGACAAAAGAAATCCAAAATTTAGTCATATTTGAGAGTTTCATACCTGGCTAACCACCTTTCCGAGTTAGGACCTTATTTAACAATGACCTTGCCATGGAACATATTCATACCACAAGCAAAGTTAAATTCAGCTACTTTATCAGTCGGAATACTAATTTCAGTTTGGGCTTGGCGGTTAAGTTTTTCTTTAATACCAAGTTGACTGAAGCTGACTTCTGATAAACAAGCAGTCGAATCGCGCAAGTCGAATTTTATAGTAGCAGGTATGCCACGCTTGAATACTAAAGTTTCAGGCGAATATCCACCAGCTACTGTAATTCTTCCAATTTGTTCTGAGCCGACTCGGTCAGCAACCTGACTGACGCTATGGCGTTTCCCAAAGAACCACCATGCGGTAAAAGCAATTAATAATAGACCAATAATTAACACAAGCCATTGACTAAGCATCATCATAAATCCCTCCAAACGAAAATAGTTTACACTTGTAATCATAGCACATCGGTTTCAGCTGTCAATGGCTTTGCTTGGCGTATGTGTAGCGATTAGGGTCAAGCAAAAAGGTAGTACCGTCATGAGACGGCACTACCTCTAGTTATACCAATCAACCTGTGGGACTATTTTGCAGCTAAAGTAATCCGCTGATGAAGAAGTTGGGCATTAGGTGCAACATTAATCAGTAGATCGGCGAGATCATAAACGCTAATTTGGCTATGACCCTGATGGTCATAAAGCACATAATCACCACCAACATTGTAGTCATAGGTTGGTGCACTATCATTTAGGTCAACTGCAGGACTGACGAAAGTCCATTTGAACGATAAGTCGTGTTTAACATCTTGATAAAGTTCATATGCACCTCGAACCATTGCTTGGAATTCTTCATTACCATCCTGATAAAGTTGGTGACCAGTCTTACGATCATATAGACTACCTGCACCGCCAACAATAATAATTCGTTGATCTAACTTGCTAGCAAGCTGATTAATGGCATGCGCCCCTACCAAAAAGTCGTGATAGAGATTTGGATTTTTCCACCCTGCATTAAAGGTGGAGATAATTAAATCAGTCCCCGTTATTTGAGGGACTAAAGTTTGCCAGTCGTTAATATCATGATGAATCACGGTCAAATTTTGATGAGCCTGAAACTCACCATGGCGAGAAACGGCGCTGACTTGATGACCATTCTTCAACGCTTCATTAACCGTCGCACGCCCAACAAAGCCACTTGCACCAATAATTGTAATTTTCATCATGAACCTCCATTGATTGTATGCTTACTTTATGTAAGTATTTTATCTTAAAAAGAGGAATTTGGCAACGTATTAGGCGGGGATGTGTTAATTGCGACGATGATTAAGTTGAGATTGAATTTCGAAGAGCTTGGTATCAAGATTATTGGCTTTTATTCCCTGGGTAATAATGTAGTTAGCTTGGACCATGGTCTGATAATAGCCTCGAAATTTTGGATACTGGATACCGGTCTCGAGAATTTGATCAAGCTTGGCGCTGGTAAGTGCACGGGAATTTGTTTGGGTCTGGATTGCACTAATCACATGGGGATTTTTGACAACTGTTTTTAAGACACTAGCGCCTTGACTGTCAGC
>DIDI01000017.1:7054-46500 GCA_002418055.1 Lactobacillus sp. UBA5804
TTGCTATTGTGGGAACGACTAGAAATCCCATAAAGCGCAATGGCTAAGGGGGTTCCTGCATGCTTGGCAATGCAAGGATTTCTGATAATCGCCGAATTGAACTTAAAGCTGCGTGAAACGTAAAAAGGGTAGTTGGTATAACTGCGATATTGTGCCAAGGTTAGTGGGGTAAAGACAACACGCCCTTCATCAAAATCAGCCGAAGTAACATTTTGCTCAGCATTAATAATGTTGAGATTTTCCATTAATGATAGAGCACGTCTGGTTCGTGGCCGATTAAGATTAACTTGATTTTTGGCTGTAAAGAGGCTGGTATGGTAACTTGCCAATGCTAACTTCCAGTCATAGCGGGCGGTGATACCGTAAATTTGGTGGGACGGTCTGGTAATTTTATTGATGATTTTTTGGAATTGGCTTGGGGTCCAGTTCGCACCTGGTAAGCGCAGACCACGTTGCTTCAATAAATCAAGATTGACCAGCATAAAGGTGGGATTCTGCTCATATGGTAGCGCATACTGCTTCCCATGATATTGCCCCGCTGCTAAAGCCGCTGGATAAAAACGTGATTTCGTACGGCTCGCCGCTAGCCTAGTATTCAATGATTGCAGTGCGCCATCGGCGGCTAAGGCATTAAAGTCACTTTCCGGGACGAGATAAAGATCAGGCTCCTCACGAAAGAGTAGTTTATTAGCTAACCAATTGCCATAGTCACTTTTAGTAATACCGGATTCTACATGAACCGTGACATTGGGATGTGATTGTTTAAAGTGGCGTATTAAATAGTTCAGCATTTTATAGGAGTTAGCACTAGGGACACCCCATGGACTGCCCGTGGATAATCCTAAAGTTAGCTCTTGTCTCTGCGGGCGCAAGCGCTGGTAGGTCAAAAAAGCTACCACTAGCAAACCACTAAGTACCCAATAACCCCATTTTTTACGCTTCATCGGTATCTCCTAATTGCTGCGTAATGATTCCTTCTTGAACACTCCACAAAGCAAGCTGGGTACGATCACGCAGGTTGAGCTTGGCCAGAATTTGTGAGATATAATTTCTAACTGTTCCTTCAGAGAGAAATAATTTTTTGGCAATTTCTTTATTAGCGCGTCCCAAGCCAACTTGTTTAATAATTCGTAACTCGCCTTTGGAGAAGTGCCTAGCCGCTGTTTTATCAACTTCAATATTGTAGCTACTACGTGCCATTTTTGAAAATAACTGGAACACTTTTTTAGCTATTTCAGGGTTAATCATGGCACCGCCTTGATTAACCGTTTCAATTGCCTGATAGAGTTCCTTATTGGAAACGCCTTTTAGTAAGTAGCCTGAAGCGCCATATTTCAGGGCACTATAAATGAAGGTGTCATCATCAAATGTGGTTAAAATAATAACCTTGGCATGAGGATATTGCTGTTTAACATACTTGGTACAAACAGTGCCATCCATAATTGGCATTCGGACATCCATCAAGATAATATCAGGGCATTCAATCTGGCACTGTGCGAGTACTTCTTGACCATTTTTGGCAGTCGCAATGACTTTAAAATTAGGATTCACTTCGAGAATGATTTTTAGTGAGTCACGAATTAATTCTTGATCATCAGCGACTAGAATTTTAATCATAGTAGGTCTCCTTTGGGAATAGTTAGCTTGACTTCAAAACCATGACTTCCATCAAAGCTTATTTTACCCCCAATAATGGCAACTCGCTCTTTCATTTGTGTGAGACCGTAACCTAATCGAAACGAACTAGCGGAAAGACCGTCATTGTTGATGAGCAGCTGATAGTGCGTCTTATTTTCACTAAAGGTAATAGTCATCCTTTTGGCATGGCCGTGCCTGAGGGCGTTGGTAGCAGCTTCTTCAATCACGTGAAAGAGGACACTCTCAGTGGTTTTTTCAAAGTTAGGTTCCGCAATGCGATAGTTAAAAGTGATTTTCATCTGTGAAATTGCAGCATAGTCGCTGAGCATCTTATCTAAAGCTCCTTTGAAAGTCGATTTCTCTAGCGCTTCCGGCCGTAGCTGGGTGAGGGATTGGCGCACGTCAACAATACCGGTTTGTACTGCTTTAGCAACTTTTTGTAATTGCTGTTTGGCAGCAGCAGGGTTCAAATCAAGTAAGGCAATAGTGGCATTAACGCCAGCTGAAATGCCAGTTAATGCATGTCCAACCGTGTCATGCAAGTCCCGCGCAATCCGTTTTCGCTCGTGGTCTTTGGCAATGTGGGTTGATAAGGCAACATAATGCTCCAAGTCTTGGTTCGCTTGATCTGATTTAATGAGTGCCATCCGGATTTGATTCTCTTGCTTCATGAGAAAAATCGTGTATAGCATTAAGATGACGATGAAAGCTAACAAATTAAAGGTAGTTAGAAAATTTTGAACTAAAATAATGCTGGCTCTTGGCCTAGCGGGTAAATAGGCGATATAAGTGCTTAATTGCGGTGAGCTGATCAGGGTAGTCGAAACGGGTCCAGCCAGCGAGAGGGTTACTAAGATGGTCAGTAGCATTAATATCCAAGAATCTAGTTGCTGGAGGGCAGTCGTATGACGTTTAGCTAAAAAGTAATCTACAAAAAAGAGCAGAATCACGCCATTATAACTGAAACGTAAGGCGAGTAGTACTAGTAAAGTCAGGATAAATTCTAATAAAAGTAGCCGATTCGTTAGTGTTTGAGAAAAGTTAAAATGATGGCGAACAGTCATGATTAGCATCAGCAGCAAGAATGCACTGCTTGCTTCAAAAAAAATCCGGTTTGGGTTTTCTGGCAACTGATTCAGGTGCGCAATGAAACTACTGCTGAGCTGATGGTCAACTAAATAATGACTGATAGCCCCAAATAAGGCTGCATTAAAAGTGACCACCACAAGATTAAACCATAATAAAATCCGCCTAAAAATGACCAGTTTTTTAAAAGATACTGCCATAATGCCACCCTGAAATGTTGTAAAGATGTTGATTACGTTTCGTGATTAAGGTTACTGGAATAACGATGCGGCGTGGCACGGGCTTACCAGCTAATAGCCGATAAGCTGCAGTAATGGCTTGCTGCCCCAACTTTTGTGGGGCTTGTGCAGCTGTTGCAATGGCGTCGTGATTGGTTTTAATTAATTGTTTCATATTACTAGAGCCATCGACACTATAAACATCAACTTGTTGTGTCACGCTTTTAGCATCTAATGCAGCGAGCGCACCAACCGCAATTTGATCATTAATAGCCATGATGGTATTAAATTTTAAACCATGAGTCAGTAGCCGCTTAACCAGTGGTAGCGTAACTTCAGCTTGTCCCCAAGTATTGAGGTGATTAATGATTTGGTAACGCCGAGGATGAGGAGCACGTCGCAACGTGGCTAAAAAACCTGTGATTCGATCCCGTGCGGATAAAGCACCGTAATGGTCAAGCAACAGAATTTTAGCACTTTGCCGCTGACGCAATAAGTGTTTGGCACAGAGCTCACCGGCGTGATAATTAGCTGAAATAATGGTGGTATCGGCTAGCTGCTTGTTTGCCAGTTGACTGTCGACCACGACCAGTTTAATCCCGGCGCGTTTTGCAGCCTGTAAAGCTTGCAACAATTGCTTATTTTGCCCATCTACGGGGTTCAGGATAATAACGCGCACACCGCTGTGCATGAATGCGTGAATTTGTTCGATTTGGCGATTAACATCCAATCCAGGATCTCGGTTACTCAATAAATCGCCTTTTTGTTCAACTTGCTTAGCAATTTCATCATTAATAACTTGGTAAAAGGGATTATTCATTGTCATATAGCTACTCCCAATCTTTAATTGGGGATGCTGACTAGCTCCGCTGGCGAGCCAAGCGAAGAGACTGATGATAATCCCAGCTACAGTAAGTTCTCGCAAAATTGCTTTTAAGGCCTTACGCATAATGCTTGGCCAGGGCACAATAAATCCCGTCATGATTATGATCGCGAGTGATGTGCTTGAACTTGGCTTTCAAGTCGCTGGGTGCATTGCCCATCAAATAGCTGTGAGTGACAGTCGCTAGGAGCGTTTCATCATTATAATTATCACCAAAAGCCCAGGTATTGGCTGAACTGACATGATAGTGTGCACTTAACAAAGGGACGACAGCGCTTTTGCTTACGCCTTGAGGGATAATTTCTAACAAGTGCGGTGCACTATTAACATAGTCCAAGGATGGTAGTAGCGTGCTGAGCATTTTTTTCAGGCGAATAAGCCTTGCTGGGGGTCCAATTAATAGAATCTTGTGAACACGGTTAAGTGGCTCGTGCGCGAGCTTAGCTAAACTGATGGGCACTGCAGAACTAGCGACAATGGCTTCTTCTTGTTTGATGGCAGCTGTTTTGGGCTGTAAACAATACCAGCGATTGAAGGCGTATAGATTCCAGCTTACTGTGCTACCGCACTTGCTAGTAACAGTAGCTAGTAGCTGCTGTACAAGCGTAAAAGGCATGGTAATTGATTGTAACAATTGTCCTTTATGATCATAGATTAGCCCTCCGTTAAACGCACCAAATGCATAACTAGTCGTAATTTTTCGGGCTACTGTTGCAATACCAGCGGGATTACGCGCTGAAACGGGGACAAATAAGTTACCTTGAGCAATCCAATTTTGAATCGCTAACTTTGTTAAAGGCGTCACTTGATGATTTGAGTTGATCAGGGTACCATCAATGTCGGTAAATAAGATCTTTTTCATTTTTTATGAAATCGCTACTTCCTTCTATTCAAGATAATGTATGCGGTTTAGACCACTTATATAGTAACAGACTAAGAACTAGTTTAACAACGTTTTAATTATGACAAATGTCATTAAAATAAACAAGAAGTTGTGACATTTAGCACTTATGTAAGCGCACCCAAATGACTGATAATTATGGTGTGAGTTGAGAGGAGTATTCGCAATGAAATATCTAGTACTAGTAAGCCATGGTGGCTTAGCTGCCGGATTAAAAACGTCATTAGGAATGTTCGCAGGTGATGCGATTGAGCGGGTTGAAGCGCTAGGACTAAAGCCAGGTGAGGCAGTTGGTGATTTCAAAACCAGAATCCAAACTTGGTTCGATGCGAAAAGCTTTAAGCCGGATGATCAGTTTGTGGTCATGGCTGACATCGTCGGTGGTAGTCCTTTAACTACCTTCACTAGTATCTTGCAGGAGAACGGATACTTGGCGACAGCTTTGATTTTTGGTGGGACCAATTTGACCATGGCCTTAACGGCGCTCGTTTCAATGGATGCTATGGATAATGAGACACTGAGCCAGAGTATCTTAAGCGAGGGCAGTAGTGCCTTGCAACGGTTTCAATTGACAACTCAAGCAGACGACGATGACAATATTTAAACATTCAAAGGAGGGGTTAAAATGTCAGTTTCATTTGTCAGAATTGATGATCGGATGATTCATGGTCAAACGGTAACTCGTTGGGCTAAGGAATTACCATGTGATGGAATTATTGCCGTTAATGATTTAGCTGCAAGTAATCCAGTCTTGAAGCAGGCTTATATTTCAGCAGCTGAAAGCCAAGGCAAAAAGGGGTTTGTTTGGACGCTTGATCATTTTAAGAGTGTTGCTAACAAGGTGCTAGCATCAAGTACCCGCTACTTTTTAATTACCAAGACACCACAAGATATGAAGCACTTGTTAATTGATTTTAAGTTTGTACCTAGTGATGTTAAGCAAATTGTCGTTGGCCCTGGTAATGATCGGCCGGAGACAATCAAACTTGGTAATAATCAGTCCTTTACCCCTGAAGAAGGGGCCTGCTTCGAAGCATTGACACAGGCTGGCTATACCGTTAAGTTCCAATTATTACCAGATGTTGAGATTGGAACTTGGGATAAATTTAGGGATAAATTTAATTTATAGGAATTTGGAGGAAAGTAACAATGACGATTAGTTGGCTTCAAGCCATCATTTTAGGTATTTTTGCCAGTTTGTCATCAATGCCTGGGATGGGTGGCTCTTCAATTGGTAATTACACGTTAGGTCGACCACTAGTAGGTGGTTTGGTTTGTGGGCTGGTCCTTGGTAATGTGCAGTTAGGGATTGCCTGTGGGGTAGCGATGCAATTGGTTTACATTGCGTTAGTCACTCCTGGTGGGACAGTTTCAGCCGATGTACGGGCAGTTTCTTATATTGGGATTCCGCTAGCAATGGTAGCCGTTCAGTCACAACATTTAATGGCAACAGGTGTCGATGCAGCTAATTTAGCTAAGTCGATGGGGACTTTGGTTGGTACGGTTGGTACGGTACTTTTCTACGGAACAGCAACGATGAACCTGATTTGGCAACATATGGGTTGGAAATATGTTGATCAAGGTAAGTTCCACAAGTTATATATGGTTGACTGGGGTCTTCCTTGGATTTCACACTTACTCTTTTCATTTTTGCCAACTTTGATTATGACTAAGCTTGGTGCGAGTGCCGTTGTGGCCTTGCGGAACGCTTTACCAATGGATGGTATTCCAATGAAGACACTCTTTACGGTAGGTTCAATGCTACCATGTGTCGGGATTGCCATTTTATTACGGCAAATTGTAAATAAGCCAATTGACTTTATTCCATTTTTGGTTGGTTTTACTTTAGCTGCTTCATTGAAGTTGAACCTGGTTTCAGTTGCGGTAGTTTCATTAATTTTTGCCTTATTAACTTATCAATTGGAAATGGCACGTAGTAGTCATTCTGGTGGCCCGGCTAGTCCAGCTGCCGAGAGTAATGATGCGAGTGACGAGGAGGATATCTAACGATGGCAGATGAAAGAAAGAAAATTAGCAAAAAGACTTTAACCAAAGCTTTTCATCATTGGTATTACGGCCATTTGACTTGCTTCTCACAAGAACATATGCAGACGTTTGGTTATTTAACGTCAATGCTACCAATTGTGGAAGAATTGTATGATAAGCCTGAAGATCAAAAAGAAGCTATGACCACTTACAAAGCCTTCTTCAATACTGAACCACAATTAGGATCTGTTATTGTTGGGGTGACTGCTGGGCTAGAAGAAGCTAAAGCTAATGGTGATGGAGTTGATGGTGAGACAATTAATGGCATGCGCGCAGGGCTGATGGGCCCAATCGCCGGCATTGGGGACTCTCTAATTGTTGGTACCTTAATTCCAATTTTATTAGGGATTGCGCTAGGAATGTCAACTGGTGGTTCGCCAGTTGGTGCAATTTTCTACATTGTCGTGTGGAACCTCATTGCTTACTTTGGGATGCACTTCCTCTTCTTTAGAGGTTACCAAATGGGTGACAGAGCTGTTGAATTCTTAGTCGGTAAACAAGGTAGTGCGATTAGAAAAGCTATCGGTGTTGTTGGTGCGATGGTTGTTGGTGGTGTTGCTGCCACTTGGGTTAATGTTAAGACTGCTTTTGCCTTAAAGAATGCAGCTGGGAAAACTTTCTTGAGCTTACAAACGCAACTTGACAATATTTATCCTGGCCTGCTGACTGTAGCCTTCATCTTCCTTTGCTGGTGGTTAATGTCCAAAAAGAAGATTTCAGCGGTTAATACCATGTTATTATTAGTGGTAATCGCCTTTGTTGGGGTACTAGTTGGCTTCTTCAACCCAGGATTAACCTACTAAAGGACGTTACTAAAACGCAATCAGTGAGGAGTAGTTAAATGACTCAACAAGAATTAACCACCAAGTATGAAAATGAGGTTGCTTATCAAAAGCATATGATTCGTAATCTAGGCTACTGGTTTGAGCTCTTCTTATTGATTGTTGGGATTGGTGTGGTGCTAACTTACTTTGCCTATCAGAAGATGACTTGGCTGTTCGTGATTGGCATTGTGCTAGCAACCGTTGGCGTTTGTGGTATGTGGCTTTTCGGCTACGCTGCTTGGCGTGGGACTAAAAATGTTCAGTTAGTCATTGCTGATTATGAGCGTAAAAAAGCCAAAACGACGGCTCGTAAGTAACCAGTTGAATATTAAAAAGCCTGACTTTTGCAATTGCAAAAGTCAGGCTTTTATTTAGCATTAATTATTTCAAGGTCACGGTTTTAAAGTCATAAGGAACCCCGGTTGGATTAAAGGAAACATTTTGTACCTTAGTCCGCAAAAGTTGTGGTTTAGCAACTTGGATCAACGGAATCGTACCTTGTGTATTCATGAGTACTTTTTCCGCAGCTACCAGTTGTTGCCACCGCTTGGCAGGTTGACTACCGTAGTGGTTTTCGGCTAGGTCCAATAAATGATCAAATTTTGCATTGTGCCAACCGTTGTTGAGATAACTTGAGCCTGATTCGTAAACATCGAGGAAGTTAATCGGATCAGCAAAGACTGCTTGCCAGTTCTTAACGGTTAATTCATAATTACCAGCACTTTGACGTTGAATTAACTGTGTGTAAGGCAGGCTTTGGATACTAATATCAACACCAGGGAGGCGATCAAGTTGACTTTGTAAGAATTCACCAGTTTGTTTAGCGGCATCTGTATCACTGACGAGCAGGGTGACTTTAATGCTGTGGATATCAGCTTCTTTATAGCCAGCTTGAAGTAGTTGCTTAGCCCTCGTCAAATCGTAGGCAGTGGCATTCTTAACGTAAGCGTCATTTTGGAATTCTGCGCCTGTTTGCGGGTTAGTACCCATCCCACTAGGAACAAAACCTTTAGCGGGAACTGAGCCATCTTTTAGGACATTGTTAGCAAGTTGGTTACGGTTAATAGCGTAAGAGAAAGCTTGGCGAATCTTTAAATTGGCAAAGGCTTTGACTTTATTCTGATTCAACTCAAGACGCTGAATGGCAGAAGCTAAGCGTTTGTGGTAGCCAGCTTGATGCTTATTTGCGGCTACTTGCTGGCCACTCAGCTGAGTGGCATCAACCTTGCCCGCTTGGAAGAGGTTATAACTAGTTGTTGTTGATTCACTCACTTGCTCATTGACTTTGGTTAAGCGAACTTGTTTGGCATCCCAGTAATGCTTATTCTTTACCAAGGTCCATGATTTGTTGTTGCCTGTCCATTTGGTTAGGACGTAAGGACCAGAGGAGATGGTATAGCGAGACTGAGTACCGTATAGTGAACCGGATTTTTGAATGAATTTTTGATTCTGCGGGAAGAATAGTGGCCATGAGAGCAAAATCTTGAAGTAGCTGAGCGGCCGAGTTAGTTCAATGCGCAAATGTGTCTTAGAAATCGCTGTTACACCAAGGCTACTTGGCTGCTTCTTGCCAGTGTTAATAGCCTGGGCATTTTTAATCTGGTAAAGGTAGAAGGCCATGGCCGATTTTGTCTTAGGCGTTAAAGTCCGGCGATAAGCATAGACAAAATCTTTAGCAGTTAGTGGGGTACCATTGGACCATTTAGCGTTTGAACGTAAGGTAAAATCGTAAGTTTTACTGTCGTTTGACACCTTTACTTGCTTGGCTAAAGCGAGCTTAGGATGGTTATGGCGATCTAACCGGTATAACCCGTCTCCCGTATTTAAGAGACCTTGAAAGCTTGTGGTATCAGTTGCAAGTGATGGGTCCTGAGTTGACAGCGGCATGGTTTCTGACCAGTTAAGGACTTTTTGTTGGTTAGTTGCTGATTTGGAATTACCGCAGGCAGTTAGGCCTAAAGCAGCTAGCAAGCAGCCGGCTACTAGTAATGAATGTTTAAGGGTCATGAATGACGTCCTTCTTTCTGTGTAAATCATAATTTGAAAACCAATGAGTAGAAGCGCTTTGGCAATTAAAAAACGCCCTATCGGATCAATTGATCCAATAGGGCGCTTGGCGCGGTACCACCTATATACTTAGCTTGTTTCACGTACAATCGTTACAATACGCTACCGCTATATTGGGCGGACCCAGCACATCCTAAATATCGGACATACGAGCTCGAAGGCCATATTCGCTTACGGCCACTCTCTTCTGTCTCACCAATTCAGAAGTCTCTGTAGGAGCTTAAGTAAGGTACTTTCCTTGTCATTGCTATGCAATTCTTCAACTTGGATATAATCCTAGCTGAAGTTGGTTTAAATGTCAATTGTTAGTTTTAAATGACGCGCTTTATTTAGGCGCAATATTTAAAACCCACATAAAGACGATAAAGATAATAAAGAGCAGCCACATGATGGGGGTAATCTCTTTACCACGTTTAGCTGCGAGCATCGTAATTGGGTAAGCAATCATTCCCCAAGCTAAACCATCAGAGATGGAATAAGTGAGCGGCATCCCCACCATAATGAGAAAGGCAGGAACAGCAATTTCTAACTTCTTCCAGCTAATTTTGGCTAAATTCTGGGCCATTAAGACGCCGACCATAATTAACGCTGGGGCAGTAACTTGGTCCGTAATGACACTTAAGAGGGGACTGAAAATCATACTGATTAAGAAGAAAATTCCGACAAATACGGCGGTTAGGCCAGAACGACCACCGACTGCAATTCCGGCACTAGATTCTACATAAGCCCCAACTGGTGAAGTCCCTAAGACTGAACCGGCCATCATGGCAGTTGAATCAGCCGCTAAAGCCTTACCAACACGAGGCATCTTGTTATCCTTCATGAGTCCTGCTTGTTGGACTAATCCAATTAAGGTACCAGTCGTATCAAAAAACGTGACCAGCAAGAAAGTTAAAACGATGACCCACATCTGCATGGAATTGATATCTTGGATATGGAACAAAGCTTGCCCAAAGGTCGGCGCCAAGCTCGGTGCAGTAGCAATATAAGTGCTAGGGAGCTGAATTTGGCCAATGATAATACCAAAGACGGCAGCAACTACCATCCCGATAAAGATCGAACCAGGAACGTTTAAAATCATTAAAATGACGGTAACGCATAAACCTAAAATGGTAATCCAGACTTTGGGCGTGTTTAATGGGCCAACCGTCACTAAAGTGGCCTTGCTGGCAGTGACTAAACCACCATTTTCTAAACCTAAGAAGGCAATAAATAAACCAATTCCGGCCGAAATCGCGAATTTTAAATCAGCTGGAATCGCATCGATAATCATTTCGCGTAATTTAAATAGCGTGATTAAAATAAAGATAAATGACGCCACGAAAACGGCTGCTAGGGCTGTTTGCCATTTAACGCCCATCCCGATACAAGCGGTATAGGTGAAGAAAGCATTAATGCCTAGGGCTGGTGCCGTAGCGATTGGGTAATTGGCAACTAGACCCATGATGAAACAGCCTAATGCACTGGCTAAGGCTGTTGCAGTGAAGACCGCACCCTTATCCATGCCACTGTCACCAAGTACACTCGGATTAACAAATAAAATATATGACATGCTGACAAAAGTTGTTAAGCCGGCAAGTAATTCCCGCTTCACGTTCGTCCCCAGCTTATCTAAACTGAAGTACTTAGTTAAAGTATTCATTTACATCCTCCATGGTAATAATTGTTCGTATATTATTTTTAAAATGCCATAAACAAACTCTATCACTGTTATATATTCTTGTAAACACGAATTATAAAAAGGCTGGTTACTTGAAAAAGAGTTACTTTATTTAAAAGCCAGCAAGCATTATTGCTACCGCTTTCAATTAGCTGCTATATAATAAGGGAGTTGGCATTCAAACAGGCCATCGCTAGTAATCATAATTATGGAGGTAGAGTATGAGTTATCATCACTTAACAGCAGACGACATTAAAATACTACGGTCGTATATTGCTGACCCGGCGCGTGTTATCACGGAACCAACAGCGCATTGGGATCATGATCAATTTAAGACGGTTAGAGCTATGCCGGATTTGGTAATTCAGCCAGCAACTAATGATGAAGTGGTCAAAGTGGTTAAATATGCGAGTGACCATCTAATTCCGTTAGTTCCACGTGGAAACTCAACGGGCTTAATGGGAGCTAATTTGACGATTCATGGGGGGATTTCACTCGACATGGTCAAGCTTAATCGCATTTTGTCCTATGATCCTGGTTCACTGACACTGACAGTCCAAGCTGGGGCGAGGTTAAAGGATATTGAAGACTATTTAGCAGATAAACCATTTACTTATATGCCGGCACCAGCGATGCACTGGGCGACGATTGGTGGCAATGTTGCTACGAATGCCGGGGGCTTGAAGGCAATCAAGTATGGCGTGACGAGAGAGCATATTCGGAGCTTGAAAGTTGCGTTAACGGATGGTAAACTCTACACTTTTGGTTCTAAGGCAGTTAAGTCCAGTTCCGGCTATGCACTAAAAGACTTAATCATTGGTTCCGAAGGAACTTTAGGGGTCGTTTGTGAAGTAGCTCTGCGCTTATATCCACGTCCACGGCATATCATTAACGCTGTCATTCCTTTTGATACGCTGAAGCATGCGATTCAATCTGTTCCCGCAATTTTAGCTTCAGGAGTTGAACCTACCACTGTGGAATTCATGGGGCGCAAAGTCTTAAATCTTTGGGAAAAATTTTATAATCAAAAATTCCCAATCACTGAGGGTGATGGCTTTATTATCTTAGGACTCGATGCCTTCACGCCAGGCGAATTAACTGCCATGCTAGAAACAGCGGTTGCCGCCACTAAAGCTTTTAATGCATTTGATCCAGTGGTGCTGGATGCCGCTAGTCATGAGGCAAAAGTCATTTGGGATGCGCGGGAGGCGTTACTGCTTGCCATTCAGAAATCAACCCCACAAATGGATGAAGTGGATGTTTCGGTTCCGATTAATCATATTCCGGATGTGTTGCAGCGAATTGATGAATTGGAACAGGAAACGGGGATGCGAATTCCTAATTTTGGTCACGCTGGTGATGGCAATTTACATATTTATCTCTGCTCGGATCAGCTATCGGCAACAGCTTTTGCCCAAAAACGTGATCTTGTCATTCGTGAACTTTATAAAACTGCTGCAGCGGTCGATGGCAATATGTCTGGTGAACATGGCATCGGCTATGCACGTAAAGATTATTTTGAAGGCTACTATGGCAAAGCTTATACGTCTTTGTTAAGACGAATTAAGCAGCTATTTGATCCGAATGGTGTGCTTAATCCTGATAAAATTTTTCCGTTACATGAGTAAATAAAATTTAAAAAAGCGTCCTAGTCAACACTAGGACGCTTTTTTTATGATGAAGTGATTAAGCTTTTGGTTGCCAATCTTTAGGTAGTTTACCAATTTCTTGGAGTTTATTGGTAATGGCATCTAGGACCGACTGCCGGTCCTGTTGACTCGCCATGAAATCAAACTTATCACCATCGATTTCCATTTTCGGTGAATAATGATACTTTTGATACCAAGGCTTGTAGTAATCAAGCAAATTTTGATAATAATCAGCTAGTGTTGGGTCATAGCTTAATTGTTCGAAGGAACGTCCCCGACGTCTGATCCGTTCTAGCATAGTGTCGTAAGAGACATTAATGTGAACTAGCAAGTCAGGCTGCTTCTTCGGCATCCGTTTGAGTTCACTCATCATATTGTTTAAAAGATCATAATAAGTGGTGAGTTCTTCATGCGTCGCACGACCAATATCAGCATTCATTTGGAAGAAGAGAGCATCTTCGTAGATAGAACGGTCGAGCACATTGTTATCGTTGCTCAAGGCGGCCTTGATGCTCCGAAAACGTGTGTTTAGAAAATATACTTGTAGTAAAAAAGCATACTTTTTTGGATCAGCATAAAATAAAGGTAGGACGGGATTGTCGTCGACACTTTCATAAAATGGCTTGGTCCCAATATATTTGGCTAAAATACCTGTTAGACTGGATTTTCCGGCTCCAATTGGCCCACTTAAAACAATAACGGTCATCACGTTCCTTCTTTTAAAGTTTACCTAATTCGTGCAACTTCTGATCAATTTGTGCTAAAACAGCCTTTTTTGCTGCTTCATCAGTCACAAAATCATATTTATCACTGTTAATCACAAGCTTAGGTGATGCTTGATAATTTTCGTACCAAGGTTGGTAGTAACTAATTAGTCGTGCATAATAATCCTTTAAGCCCGGATCGGTTGATAACTGTTCGAATTCTCGACCACGCTTTTCAATGCGCTTAAGCATTGTTGATAGCGAGACTTTAATGTAAATCAATAAGTCTGGTTTCTTATTCGGATTGCCCGGCGTTTCTGCCATCATGTTATCTAGTAGATTGTTGTAGATTTTAAACTCGGTCTTGTCTGCGATGCCACTGTCAGCGTTCATCTTAAAAAAGAGTGAATCTTCATAAATTGAACGGTCAGAAACACTATTTTTTTCTTGGATTGCTTGACTAATTTGTGCCAGTCGGTGGTTGAGTAAATAAATATTGAGCAAAAAAGTATACCGCTTCATGTCCTTGTAATACAGCGGCAAAACAGGGTTATTGTCAACCCCTTCGAAGTATGCTTTGGTTCCCAAATGTTCGGCTAAAATGCCTGTTAAACTGGATTTTCCGGCTCCAATTGGCCCACTTAAAACAATAACTTGAATCACATTCTTTCTACCAGATATAGCGTATATACTACTAGTCTATGCAAGATATAGGGGATAATCAAGTTTATTTTTAATTAGCCTAATACCTTAAAAGTCAAGTGAGTTGCTTTTAAATCGATAAATTGTTTGTTATTTAATATTAGATGATTTAAAACAAACAAAAACCCGTAAGCTTGACTTACGGGTTTAAGCTTGATGATCAAAATAGTAATTGGTCTTTCAAAAATTATCCCTGATAACTGACCATGTTTTTCGTCCGACCAGTGGTCAACATTTCATGGAAGTTATCATATGAAATTGAAATCATGTCTGACAGTGCTTGTTCGGTGAAGGATCCCATATGTGGTGTTAGCAACACTCGCGGATATAGTCCCATCAGTTCACGGACACCAGCATTAGGAATGTCAGCAATATTAGCAAAATGATGGCCATTAATTTTGGTTTCATCAATAACAACATCGGCACCATATCCAGCAATTGTGCCGGATTTAACGGCTTCAGCAACAGCTACTGTGTCAGCTAACTCGCCGCGAGCTGTGTTAACGAGATAAGCAGTAGGCTTCATTTGCTTCAGGAAAGCAGCGTTAACTAAATTTTCATTTTTCCCTGGAAAATACGGAACATGAACTGAAATCACATCACTTTGAGCAATTAAATCAGCCTGGTTAACAAATTCGACATACTGTTTCGCAAAATCTGATGGATAAGGGTCATAAGCTAATACCCGCGCGCCCATTGCACGCCACAGTTTACCTTCAATTGCGCCAATTTTGCCGGCACCGAAAATGCCGACCGTTAAAGTTTGGAATTCATTTGCGAAGTATGCTGGTTCGACGGTAAAGTCGCCTGCTTGCACTTGGTTAGCTGCTTGTGTGACATGGCGTACTAGGCTACATCCTAAGGTAAAGGCTAAATTGGCTACGGCGTAAGGCGAGTAGTTAGGCACTCGTGAAATATTGATGCCTAATTCTTTGGCAGCTTTTAGATCGTAATGATTAAAGCCGACGGTTCGGGTAAAGACGAGTTTAATTCCATAAGATTGAAATTTAGTCAGATTTTGACGATCACAAACACAGTTACCACGGACTAAGACTGCGTCACAGCCTTCTGATTCAGTTACATTGTCATGATTCAAGTATTCTGGAACTAGTTTCAAGTCATAATTGTAACGGTTTAATTTTTTAAAGTAGGCCTCTTCTAAAGGGCGAACACCATAACAAGCGATTTTCATGATTAATAAATCCTTTCTTTAACTAATGAAATAAACCGGTTTGATTCAAGATATTCAGTACTGCAATCCAGATTGGCATCATAATAACGGCGGAAATGGTTGAAAGTAACGATGCGTTTGACGACAGGACGGCCTCACGGTCATATGAGATGGCGTAGGCTGAAGCGACTGCAGCCGTTGGTGTGGCCATCATAATGACGATGGTCGCAATGGCCACGAAACTGAGGGGCATGATATGGGTAATATCCAACAAAACGAGAATAACGATATTGATTAATGGAACTAGAATCACTTTATTAAAAGAATAATACCAAGCAAGTTTATTAGCAGCGGCATCTTTAACTGAGATAGAGCCCAGGGTACAACCGATGGCCAGCCAAGCTAGTGGTGAAGCTAAACCGGCTAGATAATTTAGTGGCCGCCAGAGCCAGACTGCCGTTTGGTCAATCCGGTAAAAGGCTACGTGGGCCATTCCTGCTGCTGGAACACCGTTGTTCATTAAAGGTACAGTGACTTGCGGAACAATTCCTTGAATAATCCATAAAAAGAGTCCTAAAAAGGTCGCAATCACGATGGGATTTAGGAACATTTTTTCAACATTTTTAACTTCCATCTTTAAGCCACTCATTTTGATATAAGCATAAGAATAAAGGAAAATCCGGTAGCCGATATTAAAAATTGAGGAATAAATCACACCTTTAGCACCATAAATAGCACCGACAATGGGAATTCCGAAGAAGGTGGTTGAACCAAAAGTTGTCAGAATAGCCATCACATCACGACGGTCTTTAGTTTCACGACCATATAGTAATGGCGTGACAAAAATCAAGATAACATAAACGATAATCCCCCAGATCAGAATACCAATGCCTTGATGCAATGACTTGGGATCAATCGGTTGCATGAAGGAGTTGAAGGCTAGAGCTGGTAGTGCCACCGCCAAAACAACTTTGGTTAAAACTTTTCCAAATTTTTCACCAAATGTTCCTTGTTTGCGTAGCCAAAAGCCTAATAAAATAATAAAAATAGTTGACGTAATTGCGGAAACAATCGCTGAATTAGTGAATGTTTTTACAATTGCTGACTCAATACTCACTTTTTTACCTCCAAAGTTAATTAAATAGCCAATTAGTACTATTTTATTTTAAGCTTATTGGCTAATCTTAACAATATTTTTTTGAAAGATAATGATACTTGTTACAAGCTTTATAGGCTTTATTGACAGTGCAAGTGGCATCAATCAGGTTTTTAATACCATTAAATTGTGAATCATAGCTAATAAAATTTCTATATCAAAAAAACACCAAGCTATTGGCCTACTTGGTGTTTCAGAGTTACTTTAATTCAGCTGCCGCTGCTTCATCACAAATCACTGTGACATCATGATGCCGTTGTAACACAGTTGCTGGGATAGCTTCGGTAATGGTCCCTTCAACGAGTTGTTTAACGGCATGAGCTTTCTCAGTGCCAAATGCTAATAAGACAATTTTTTTGGCCGCCATAATGTTTTTAATCCCCATGCAGATAGCAGTCTTAGGGACCTCACTGATCTCGTTAAAGAAGCGAGCATTGGCTTTAATTGTGCTTTCAGTTAGCTGCACCTCATGGGTGCCGAGATTAAAGGGAGTGCCCGGTTCATTAAAGGCAATGTGGCCATTTTGACCAATCCCTAAAAGTTGCACATCAATAGGGTGGTCAAGCATAAGCTGATCGTACTGCTGACAAAAAGTTGCTGGGTCCTGAGTGAGACCGTCTGGTAAATAACAAGCTTTAAACGGCTTGGCATCAAATAAGTGCTTTTGCATGAAGTAATGATAACTTTGCGGATTATCCGGTGCTAGGCCAACATATTCATCTAAGTTGATGCTAATGACATCTGAAAAATCGAGTGAGCTCGTGACAACTTCCTGATAAAAGGTCAGTGGAGTTGATCCAGTGGCGAGTCCTAATACTTTAGCACCCTGTTTTAGTGCCTCTGCAAAAATGTCAAAAGTGGCTTTGCCACCAGCATATTTATCTTTAGTTACGATAACTTTCATATTATCCCTCTCCTTAGTGGTCTAGTCCATTATAGCGAGGGCAATAGCAGAAAGTCAATTAAAGCGGCTACAAAATCAAAAAAACAGGCTACAGCCTGCTTTTTTGATTAATGTGATTTATTGCTATTTAGATTTAATATAGTTGACGCCATCAGCGGCTGGTGCAACTGATTTTCCTAAGAAGGCCACCAGTACCACGATCGTAATAACGTAAGGCGCAATTTGCATATAAACAGATGGAATGTGCTGGAAGCCTGGTAATTGATTACCGATGATACTCAGGCTTTGTGCGAAACCGAAGAAGAGTGAAGCACCCATTGCACCGAGAGGATTCCATTTACCAAAGATGACAGCGGCTAGAGCCATGAACCCTTGACCGACAATTGTCGAAACTGAGAAATTACCTGAGATGGCTTGGGCAAAGACTGCGCCACCAATCCCGCCTAGAAAACCGGAGATAAGGACACCAGCATAACGCATCCCGTAGACATTAATGCCCATGGTGTCAGCGGCTTGAGGATTTTCACCACAAGCACGCAGGCGCAAACCAAAGCGTGTTTTGTAAAGGACAAACCATAATAAAATCGTGACGACAATGGCTAACCAAGCCGGAGCCGAAGTGTTCTTAAAGAAAATCGGACCGAAGAAAGGAATGTTGGCCAGGCCTGGAAAGCTAAAGTAACCGAAGTTAGCCGTAATATTGTTGGTTTGGCCTTTATCATAGATGGCCTTAATGAGGAAGACCCCAAGTGGTGCGGCCATTAGATTTAACACAGTCCCACTAATCACATGGTCAGCCCGAAAGTTAATGGTAGCAACTGCATGTAGGAGCGAGAATAATAGACCAGCTAAGCCACCAATTAGTAAGCCAAGCCAAGGCGTAACGCCTCCGAATACCGGTGCAAAAGTTAGGTTAAAAATGACTGCTGCAAAAGCCCCCATTGTCATAATACCTTCTAGACCGATGTTCACAATACCGGAGTGTTCACTATAAACACCTCCTAGGGCCGTAAAAATCAAGGGGGCGGAGTAAACTAATGATGATGAAACGATTAAGGCGAGCGTGGTAATTAAATCCATTAGAGTTGTTCCTCCTTACCTAAGGTCACCGCCTGAGTACTAGTCGGATGATGATCAGTTGGGGTTTTTACGGCAGCTTTACGGCTAAATAATAACCCTACCACGTAATTAATAGCTATGAAGAAGATGATCGCAGCAATTACAATGGAGACAATTTCGTAAGGAATCCCTGCAATTGTCTGCATGCCTAGGCCACCAATCTTTAAAATTGAGAAGAGCAATGCTGCAATTAGAATTCCTAAGGCACTGCCGCCACCTAGCAGGGCAACAGATAAACCATCCCAACCAATATCTAGGCTGGCAGTTTGCGTGAAGTAGTTTTGGTAAGTCCCCAGACCTTGTACCACCCCGCCAAGGCCGGCAAAAGCACCTGAAAGAAGCATTGAGACAATAATATTTTTCTTAGCTGACATCCCAGCGTACTGACTCGCAAATTGGTTTAAACCAACGGCTTTAATTTCAAAACCGGTTGTGGTTTTTCGCATTAACCACCAAAAACCAAGCAAGGCAATGAAAGCTAGGAAAATCCCAGCGTTAATGCGTGATTGGCCAAAGAAGTTCGCCAGCCAATCAAGGTGGAGGCTGCCGTTAGCAGAGACTGTTTTGGTGGCATCCATATCGACCCGTAATTTGGGACTCATAATTTGTTGCATCAGATATTGGCAGAGATAGAGCACGATATAGTTGATCATAATCGTGGTGATTACCTCATTGGTACCAAAGTAAGCGCGCAGTACACCGGCAATTCCAGATACGATAGCACCAGCCAGCGCACCAGCAATAATGCAGACAGGTAGCAAAATGTATTTAGGTAAATTCGGGTTTGCAAGAGCAATCCAGATTGCGGTAATCCATCCAGCTTGTGCTTGTCCTGGCAGGCCAATATTGAAAAAGCCAGCTGATGAGGCAATCGCAAAGCCAATCGCGGTAAAGATCAGTGGTGTGGCTTCCCGGATCGTTTCCCCAATCCCATTCATGTTGCCCAAGGCACTGCTAAACATTGATCCATAAGCTTGAATCGGATTGTAAGACCAGACTAACATAATAATGGCCCCAACTAGAAAACCAGCTACGACTGAAACAATTGGGACTAAAAATTTTTTATTTTTCTCACTCAGGTTAAACAAATTAACGTCCTTCTTTCTTGGCACCGGTCATTAATAACCCTAATTCACGATCGGTGGTATCAGCTGGCCGAACTTCGCCAGAAATCTGTCCGTCATGTAAGACGGCAATGCGGTCAGATAACTGCATAATTTCATCTAGTTCATACGAAATCAGTAAAATCGCTTTGCCAGCAGCTCGCTGAGCCAATAGTTGTTGGTGGATATATTCAATTGCCCCGACATCTAAGCCACGTGTCGGTTGAAAGGCAATGATTAAATCGCTATTACGGTCGAGTTCACGTGCGATAATCGCTTTTTGTTGGTTACCACCTGATAGTTCACCAGCCGGTAAATTCTCGTCAGTGGTGCGGACGTCGAATTGTTTGATTAGCTTACGGGCATGTTCATGGATGGCGTTAAAGTTAATAATTCCGTGTTTGGAAAAAGGCTCGTGGTAGTAACTTTGTAAGGCCATGTTATCAGCCACAGACCAAGGCAGTATGAGGCCAAACTTCTGCCGGTCAGCGGGAATATGACTAACGCCCAGTTCCGTTATTTCGCGTACTTTCTTATTAGTCATATTTTTGCCTTTGATGGTGACTTGTCCAGCTTCGACCCGGCGTAACCCTGTGAGTGCTTCAACTAATTCGTCTTGGCCATTACCATCAATGCCGGCTAGTCCGAGAATTTCTCCCTGATGCAAGTTAAAAGACAGGCCTTTGACGGCTAAATTACCCCGTGCTTCGTTAACCTTTAAGTCAGAGACGTTGAGCACTTCCTGACCAATTTTGGCAGCGGGTTTGTCAAGTTTCATATTAACATGGCGCCCGACCATCATTTCAGCCAGTTGGTCATCTGTTGTGTCACTAACTCTTAGCGTGGCAATTCCTTGCCCAGCTCTGATGACAGTGACGCGATCAGCCACTGCTTTAATCTCGTCAAGTTTGTGGGTGATTAAAATGACGGCCTTGCCTTCAGCTGCCAGCCCCTTGAGAATTTTAATAAACTCAGTAATCTCTTGCGGGGTCAGCACTGCGGTTGGTTCGTCAAAAATCAAAATTTCAGCGCCTCGATATAATACTTTTAAAATTTCAACACGTTGTTGCTGTGCGACGGTGATATCGGCCACTTTAGCATCCAAATTAATAGCTAGGCCATAACGTTTGGATAGCGCAGTTACTTTTTGGTGCGCAGCTTTAACATCAAGTTTGCCACGCTTTACGGGTTCATCACCCAAGATAATATTTTCCCAGACACTGAAAGCAGCCGCGAGCATGAAGTGTTGGTGGACCATCCCAATTCCTAAAGCTTTGGCGGTATTAGGATCTTTGATGTCGACTTGCTTGCCACGGACTAAGATATCGCCCGCAGTTGGTGCTAGTAATCCGGAAAGGATTTGCATCAGCGTTGATTTTCCAGCGCCATTTTCTCCCAATAAGGCTAGAATTTCACCGCGCTTCAAGGTGAGATTGATATCATTATTGGCTTTAAAACCATTAAAGTCTTTAACAATGTGACGCATTTCAATCATATTTTGAGTTTTTGTTTCCATAATGGTCTTTCTGTTTATGAAAAAACTCTCCGTTAGCACGAAGAGTTTCAGCTAGCTGAATTAGGATTGATTACTTCTTAGGTGAAGTAGCAACGGTAATTTTGCCATCAATGATTTGTTTACGAGCAGCTTGGACAGCGGCCCAAGTCTTAGTGGTTAAGTTGCCCTTAGTAATGGAGACCCCATTTTGTTTCAAGCTGTAAACGATATGCTTGCCACCAGGGAATTTACCATTATAGGCGTCATTAGCGAGTGAATGAACAGCGACATCTAAGCCCTTGAGGACTGAGGTTAAGGTAAAGTTGTCCGTCTTACCGTCCTTAGACTTGTAGTCGCCTAAGCTAGCTTGATCGGTATCAACTCCAATTACCCAGACTTTCTTGCTGGCTGGACGGGCTTGGTTATAATCTTTAGCTTCTGAGAAGACACCGTTACCGGCGTTACCAGCAGCCTGGTAAAGGATATCAGCTTTGTCGGCATACATTGATTGCGCAATGGCTTTCGCCTTATCGGTTGAAGTAAAGTTGCCAATGTATTGAACCTGAACCGAAATCTTCTTATGCAAGGCCTTGGCGCCAGCAGCTACCCCTTGTCTAAAGCCAGCTTCAAAGAGGTCTAACACGGATGATTTGGCACCACCGATGAAGCCCACTTTGTTAGTCTTAGTGCTATAAGCGGCAGCTAGCCCCCCTAAATATGAGGCTTGATTACTCTCGAAGGTTGCAGAAGCAACATTCTTTTGATTAGAAATAACACTGTCGATAATCACAAAGTTTTTCTTCGGATTCTTCTTAGCAGCAGCTGCCACTGAGTCCGTTAGCTGATAGCCCACGCCGAAGATAGTTTGATAACCAGCAGATGCTGCTTGGTCAAAGTTAGGCGCATAATCTGCCGCACTACTTGACTGAAAGTACTGGTAGCCGCCTTTACCTTGCTTTAACCCATGTTCTTGACCATAGGCTTTAAAACCAGACCAAGCTGCTTGGTTAAAGGAATGGTCATCAACCCCGTTAGAGTCGGTGATCAGTGCAATGCCATGTTTGACATTGCGATTAGCTGTTCCTCCTTGCTGTTTGCCCGAACATGCGCCTAGTAAAAGTCCGCTAGTAACTGCCACAACACCGATTGACAAGACTCTTTTGAACTTAACGTTCATCGAATTTCCCTCCGCCACAAATAACACGAACAATTTAATAGAATTGTATCATTAAGTACGTATGACGTCAATCAATAGCGGGATATTTACGGAAGAAAAAAATCTATACCGCACAATGACGAATAATGTTACTTACTGAGGGGGTGAATTCTAACCTTAATCTTACCATTAATAATATTAGTTCTGGCCTTTTGGGCGGCAATCCAAGCCTGGCTTGAGATTTGACCACGCGTAAGTGAAACACCATCATTCTTTAAACCATAGATAAGGTTTTGACCACCAGGGAATTTATCATGGTAAGCACGTTCAGAAATATCCTTCACCGCTACGTTCACCCCGGTAATAACGGAGGTTAAAGCGAAGTTATCTTTTTGATTACCTTTAGCATGATAATTAGCCAAGTTTGATTGATCAACATCAACCCCGATTACCCAAACTTTTTTATTAGCAGGGCGGGTTTGATTGATGGCTTTAGCTTCAGCGAATAAGCCATCACCGGCACCACCAGCAGCATGGAAGATGATATCGGCTTTCTTTGTGTACATGGCTTGTGCAATTGCCTTGGCCTTATCAACGGCATCAAAGCTACCAATATATTGGTTCAGCAATTTAATATGTTTGTGTAATTTTTTCGCAGTGTCAGTTACCCCTTGAGTAAAACCAGCGTCAAACAGATCATCAATATCACCATGAACGCCGCCGATGAATCCAATTGTGTTCGTCTTGGTTTCGTGAGCAGCGACGACACCAGCTAGGTAGGACGCTTGTTCACTCTTGAAATTAGCAGAGGCAACATTCTTTTGACCGCTGACCACATCATCGATGATGACAAAATTTTTCTTCGGGTACTTCTTTGCAGCAGTGGAAACAGCAGTCTTAAGTGAGTAGCCAACGCCAAACATCGTATGATAGCCGGCCGCAACGGCTTGACTAAAGTTGTTATCAAAGTCAGCCGCACTACCTGATTGGAAGTACTGATAACCGTTTTGACCTCGTTTTAATTGATGTGCTTTACCATAAGCGAGAAAACCATTCCAAGCAGATTGATTAAAGGAATGGTCATTAACGCCGTTACCATCCGTAATTAGGGCAACTGAATGCTTGGCATCAGTTGCCTTATTGCTGGCTTGGCCACGTCTGCCCCCACAAGCAGTTAGTGTCACTGCTGCGACAGCGACGGTAACGATAGTACTGATATGACGAATGTTCATCATGCTGTATGCCTCAAATTCTTTCGATTTTAATAATTGTAGTTAGGAGTAGGACTAATAACTAGTATTAGTGTCCTCATTTCTAAATGAGTCAATCCCTAGTTGTGCGATCGTCACAAGTGAGGTTAACGTTAATGACCATAGCCCAAATCGCAGAGGTTGTCAAAAGCTCAGAAGTCCTTGAAATGTTGATATCATAGGATTATTCATTTTGGCTAAAGCGGCTTTTAACCCTTTTACCACGAGGGGTTAGCATGAATTGAAACGCTAAAATAATTAAAAAACACATTATCTAGTATTTTAAATCTTAAAAATCACTCAAAAATACCAAATGTAGTGATACAACTGACAATCCACTTTTAGGCTTATTATGCAGCAATCTAGCTGAAGAACACATATAATGGTGCAATAGAGGTGAAAATATGAAAAAAGGATTGATAATCGGATTGAAGCTGGCTAGTTTAATCCTGGCCTTTGTCACTTACAGTGCGCTGCAGAGCCTATACTTTTATCCGCAAAGCTACCATATCACAGCTGCTTCAGAAGGTTGGCTGGCACTAGTCACGCTCGTGGGACTAGCACTGATTTATTGGCTTTACCGCTTGGGCTTACGGGGTGAGAATGCTTGGCACTTTAATCTAGCACCTCATTGGGATTGGCGCCGGTTACTCATGGCACTAGGTGGGTTTATTCTAATTGTATTTGCCAGTGCAACGATGCTCGGGTTATTAGGACACGGCAATTCTGCCAATCAGCAAGCCTTAGATACGATTGAGCGGCATGGTCAAAAACGGCTCTTCGCTATCATGGTGGTCTTGATTGCACCAATCTGTGAAGAATTGATTTTTCGCGGTTTATTATTTAATTTGAGTTTTTCGCGACCATCACGCTGGCATACTGGCTTTAATCTAGTATTAAGTGGCTTAGTCTTTGGCTACCTTCACGATCCCACTTTTAGTCCATATTTATGGGTGTATGTCGTGTTAGGAATTATTTTAGCTGGGGTCTATTTAAAGACACGAGATGTGCGTTATTCAATTCTGGTACATATGGCCTATAACGCCTTGGGTTTTATCTAGTACGGGGTATATAAAAAAGGCTGCTGTTATGAAGCAGTCTTTTTTGATTGTCTTTTATAAAATAACATACTAAGCAGTGACGGGAAGACCGGTGTGAGCTGGGTTCTTCGGCGCCTTTTTGGCCAGTAAAGCCAAAGAAATCGTAATTAAATCGACCACTTCTTGTAAAATAGCGCCCCAAAACGCGGGAATAATGCCAGTGAAGGCAATGAGTTCAATTAGGATCACAATGGTAATGGCAGTTAATACATCCACTTTGACAACCTGTAAGGTGTGCTTGGCCACTGCCACTGCGTCACTGATTTTAGCTAAATCGTTAACCATCACGACGGCATCAGCACTTTCAGATGCCGCGGTGGCGCCGCTAGCACCCATTGCAATGCCCACATCAGCAGCGGTTAAACTAGGCGCATCATTCACGCCATCACCCACCATCACAACTGGCCTGTTAGCAGCGGGCACCGCCTTAATGGCCGCAATCTTTTCGCCGGGAAGTAAATTAGCCCGGATATCATCAACACCAGCCGCGCGCCCAATTTGTTTGGCTACCGCTGGCTGGTCACCAGTAAGCATCATTAAGTGCTTGACGCCTTGCCGCCGCAAACGTGCTAGGGTACTAGGCGTTTCGACACGCATTTGGTCTTTGAAGGTAATATAGCCTTCATAGTGGCCATCGATGGTAATGTAAATGGCAGTACTATTCGCTGGGGCAGTCGACGTGGCACTGACATAATCACGCTTACCGACCATCACGTGTTTGCCGGCAACAATGCCGCTAACCCCATTGCCAGTAGACTCAGTTAAGGAGCTAACTGCTAGTAGTGAGCCTGTGGCTTGAACTAGTGAAGCAGCAATAATGTGGTTCGAGTGTTGTTCAGCACTGGCGGCAAGTTGTTGTAATGTTGCCGTGCCATAGTGACCATTGGAAACGACTTGATCGATGACTAGACGATTTTGGGTTAAAGTCCCCGTTTTATCGAAGGCAAAAGTTTTAGCTTGGGCTAATTTTTCGAGTGTCGGACCAGACTTAACAATGACATGGTGGCGTGACATCGCACTCATGCCGGAAACAAAAGCGACTGGTGCAGCAATGAGTAGGGGACATGGGGATGCAACGACCATTACTTGGGCAAAACGCATAAAGTGGACTTGCCAATCTGCTTGGGGATTAAACCAGAGAGAGCTGCCGGCTGCGGTTAGACCGATGATTAGCGAAATGATAGTAAAGGGCACTGCATAGCGATCAGCTAGTTTGACGAAATTAGCTGGTTGGGCTTCAGCACTTTTCACTAAGCGCACGATTGATTGATATTCAGAGTCTTGGGCGTACTTCCTGACCTTCATCTCAACTGCCGTTTCACCGTTGATGGATCCGGACATTAGGCGATCACCAACACCGTGATTGCTAGGTAAGCTTTCGCCAGTAAGTGAAGATTGATCGAAATCAGATGCGCCTTTAATGATGACGCCATCGACTGGTACTACATCACCAGGGCGAATTAAAACCACATCACCAGGTGTTAATTTTTCTACCGAAACTTCGTGTAGTTTGCCAGCGACCAGCTGGTGAGCAACTTGCGGCGAATTTTGAATCAAGCTGCGGAGGTCTTTATCGGCTTGTCCGGTGGCATAGGCTTCTAAAGTTTCGCCCCCGGTTAACATAATCAAAATCATCCAAGTGGCCCAATAATCGCCCACAATCATGGTCGAAATAACCGCAATAATAGCTAATAGGTCAACTCCCCAGTTGCCTTGCTTGAGCGTGTCTAACATTTCTTTAACGAGTGTCCAAGTGAGGCAAATTCCGAATAAATTGATTAGCCAAGCCGATAGTGTCAGGTTAAGGGCAATTATTGGGTTAAAACTAAAGTTTAAGATTAGACAGACGATACCGATTATGCCAATCAGATAAAATTTCCATTGGTGTTTCATCTTTTCCTCCTAGCAATGAATCAGCGTCGCACAAGGCGTGACTCATAATCACTAAGAATATTGTAGCACACTAATTTAAAATCATTCTAAATTAGCAGCCATTTCTTTGACTTGGTATTTGTTATCGAAGGTATGGGCAATATAGTTAAAGGTCTTAATCCATTCGCGACGTGTGAGCAATCCCTGAAAAACACCACGATCGTTAACGACTGGTAAAAACGCATTGTTAATGAGGAGATGCAGTTGTGCTTCGAGAGTAGTTTGGGCGAAGTTAATGGTCGCGAAGTGCGTTTGCATGACGGTTTGGACAGTTAACTGATTTAGCGGCTCAGTTGAAATTTCAGTATTTTTTAGCATTTTATCAGTAATCATGGAAAGACTGAGCAGCCCGACAACGCGCTGTTGGTGGTCGAGCACTGGAATTTTAGCGTAGTGGTCTTTAGTTAAAACTAGAAAAGCATGATAAAGTGGGTTATCCGCTTGAACACAAGCAATCCGGCTAGCAGGAATTAAAAATGCGCCAGCTTTGTCTTCAATCAGCCGTTGAATAGTGGGTGAGAACATCGTAGCTCCTTTGTGGTTAAATTTGGTATCATTAATTTCATTATATAAAAGCTTGCATGAGCTGAATAGGAGAGTGACTTGATAAAGAAAAACGACTTGCTGGGAAGGCAAGTCGCTTTATTTTCATCTACTTTGGAGGAGTAAGAATGAATGTATAAAAAGTGGGAGTATGTAACAAGTTTTACTTCCTTGCTACAGTCCTTATATTAACTAGTAAATGTGAAGGATTGTCGTATAAATACTTATAAAAGTGTAAAGAAAAGATTTAGTTCTCTTAATGATTGATCATTTGCAAAAAAAATAAAAAGTCATACCGATGTATGACTTTTTATGGGGATATGAGGTGAACCGAGTTGGGGGACTCGATTCACTAGCATTTTTCATTATTATTGAAGGAGAATGAAAAACAAAACTTAGTAAGTGAAACCGCTCTGCTTACTACGCTGTTTACTATACTGATTAAATGTGAAGAAAGTATGACCAAACCGCCTTTTTTAGTAAAAAAACTGAAAAAAGAAGGTCATGGCAGGCTACTACCGATTATGTGTATAATAATTTTTAATAGGAGGGGGGCTGATTGCATTGAAAATGATATTCCGCTTTTTACGAGAATTATTATTAGTGGCGTTGGTGGCTACGGGCGTTGGTACCGCTAGCTACTATGCTTATCAGTGGTACGAAGAACGCCAGCTCCTGCAGAGCAGGCCAACACTAAAATTAGCGGTTGATCAGACTAGTATCAGCCCGGCATGGCAGACCTATATCAACTATCAAAAACAATTACGGCGGTTGTATCCCTTTATTAATAAAGTGTCTAATTACGTTCCGCCTCGTACTTGGGATGGGAAGGATTTTGTGGTTCCTGGGTTACGCACTACCGCTGCTTATAATTTGAAGACGCGGCGGTTTGAGCGTACGAGTGAAATGACGCCGCAAGGCGTGACGATTGCGGGTAAATATTTACTGATTACTGCTTATGATGCTAAACATCGGCATAATTCGGTGATTTATGTCCTCGATAAGCGGACCGGTCGTTATTTGAAGACCTTGCAGTTACCTGGCAGACCCCATCTAGGCGGTATTACCTATGATGCCAAAGGACATAATATCTGGGTAACCGGTTCTCTCGGTCATGCCTCGGCACTGATGAGTTTATCGCTAAAAACAATTGAGCAGTACCATTTGGGTGAACGCACCCTGATTACCTATAATCATCAAATTGTGATTCCCAGTATTGAACGGGCTTCTGCAGTGACTTATTATGACGACCAATTGTTTGTTGGCTTCTTCAACTTGCAAGGGCGTGGTAAGGTTGCTGCCTACACGATTGCTCGCCACGGCAAGTATCGTAATACGATTACTAACAAGGAAATTAAGTCAGTTTCAGGGACGCTTGCTTGGTCTGACCCCAATGGGTCAACTTCGATGGATAAGCAAATTCAAGGGATTGCGATTTATCAAAATCAAATTTTTCTGAGTCAATCTTATGGTAGCCAATCTTCCAAGCTGTACGTTTTTCCAATTACTGCACTTAACTCGTTAGATGAACGGAATGCTGAGTTAGTGGTCGAAATGCCACCCTATTTAGAACAAATTACAGCTTATCGCGGTCAGCTAATTTGTGTTTTTGAGTCTGGTGCGAAACAGTATGCGCAGCCACATATGATGATGATGGATCGTACTTTATCAGTGAATATCAACGCTTTGTTTGGTAGCTAGTTTAGCAGTGACAAGAGTGCTACCGACTTAAACTTAAAAAAGTTTAAAGCTCGCCTACTTTAGTTTTACAAATGTGTTACAAAATACTAGACTAATGCCAGCAAGGTTGTTTTGGAGGAAAATATGGATAATATCATTGAAACCATTGACCAGGTGGCAGAGGCTAATCCTAAACGGATTGCTTATGATTATTTAGGTCGTACCAATACTTATGGCGATTTAAAGCTTCGCTCTGATGCTTGGGCCGCAAAGTTATTGACGATGCAGCTGAAGCCGGGACAGCCTATTATGGTTTGGGGCGGTCAGACTTTTGAGATGATTGCTTGTTTTTTAGGCTGTGTTAAAGCTGGTCATGCGTACATTCCGATTGCCAGTTATTCCAATGCGGAACGGCTAGTCATGATTCAAGAAGTGTCGCATGCAAGCTTGGTCATTGCAATTGATGCTTTGCCAGACATTGCTTTACCAGGCTTACAAGTTTTAAGACCAGCAGATGTTCCTAACCAGCATCCAGCAATTAATATCAGTCAGGCCGTGCATGGGGATGACACTTTTTATATTATCTTCACTTCGGGAACCACTGGGAAACCTAAGGGTGTCATGATTAGTCATCGTAACCTCTTAAGTTTTGTTAATTGGGAACAGCGTGACTTTAAATTACCAGCCCAGCCGAGTTTCTTGGTGCAGGCACCATATTCATTTGATTTATCAGTGATGAGCTTATATCCAGCTTTGACGAGTGGCGGCAAATTAGTGGTGCTGCCCCATGATGTGACGCAAGACTTTAAACAATTATTTGCGACGCTGCCGCAATTACAATTTAATGTTTGGGTATCGACACCTTCTTTCGCGCAGATGTGTTTCTTGGATCCTACTTTTAACAGTAAGCAGCATCCTGAGCTGAGTCACTTCTTATTCTGTGGTGAAGAATTACCACATTCAGAAGTGCTGGCCTTGGAAAAGCGCTTCCCAACTAGCCATATCTTTAATACGTATGGTCCTACTGAAGGAACGGTCGCGGTGACGCAAGTTGAAATAACGGATGACATCCTAGCCAAATATGATCGCTTACCAATTGGATTTGCGAAGGCGGATACTCAAATTACCCTAGATGAAACCAAAGGTGAAGCTGGCCAAGGTGAATTGATTCTATCTGGTCCTAGTGTGTCAAAAGGCTATTTGAATAATCCGGAAAAGACTAAGGCAGCCTTTTTCCGGTCAGCTGGGGCGACTGATAATAGTTACCGCACGGGGGATGCTGGTTTCTTTGCAGAAAAGCAATTGCTGTTTTATTCAGGACGGATTGATTTTCAAGTGAAGTTTAATGGTTACCGGATTGAGCTCGAAGAGATTAATTTTTACTTGAGCCAAAATGATTTAGTGCGTTATGGTGTGGTAGCGCCTAAGTATAACCGGAATCATACGGTCAAACAGTTAGTGGCTGAAATTGAACTAACGAAAGCTGCCCAAGACAAGTATTCTGAAGCTGAACTGACCAGACGGTTGCGAGCATCTCTAGCGAAACAAGTGATGCCATATATGATTCCGCAACGGTTTGTTTATCGCTCAGCTTTGCCTATTTCCCAAAACGGGAAGGTCGATATTAAGCAGGTCATTCAAGAGGTTAACCAATAACCGCCGGCCTGATATCTGGGATACTGGGGTGTGTTAAAATTTAAGTAGGAAGATAAGCATTATTTAGGAGGAAGATTGATTATGGATAACCAAAAAGTTGTATTAAATATTTTAGCTGATTTAACCGGTGAAGACTTAGCTGATCGGATGGATGAGAACATCTTTGATAATGGCTTACTCGATTCGATGGCTAGTGTTCAAATGTTGTTAAGCCTGCAAGAAGAGCTTGGCATTCAAGTTCCTGTTTCCGAATTTAACCGTGATGAATGGGCAACCCCAAACAAAATTATCGCTAAGGTAACAAGTCTTGAAAAAGAATAAAGGCAGCAAGCTTTGGCTCAGTCTGGGGCCAGTGCTAATTGCCTGTTTGTTAGTCTTGCTGGCCTCACAATTTCCGATTAAACGTCACTTTTCGCGTACGGTAATTGCTGAAGCAGCTACTGCCAAGACCCCCGCGGTGTTAAAGGGGGTACGCTTAAAGCAGGAGGCTTTCGCAAACAATTATGTTCCCTTTTATGGTACAAGTGAATTACCTCAATTAACGCCTTTACATCCAAGTGTGCTGGCGGTTAAGTATCAACGGACGTATCGTCCGTTTTTGCTAGGTGGCGATGGCTGTCAGTCCTTACTTCAGTTTATGGGAATGGAGGGCCTGGGCCATCAGTTGCAGCATAAGTCGGCCGTGGTAATTTTGTCACCGAAATGGTTTACTCGCCAAGGCCAAGGTCAACAGACATTTGCGAAGTACTATTCACCACTTGCCATGACTTTGTTCTTGTTGCATGCTAAAACCAGCGTTTCTGACCGTTATGCGGCGAGTCGCTTATTGCAAATGTCAGCCGTTAAGGGACTCACTCGCTCAGCTTTGCAACAGGTTGCTAAAGGTCAGGCCCTGTCGTCTTGGGAAAAATTTTTGTTAGCACGCCGTCAGCGTACATTGACCAGTCTTGACAATTACTTCAGTGGCAATCATTTAGCTCAGCAACAAGTATTATTGACGCGGGCGCAGCGCTCATTACCGGATAACTATTCGACTTCCGCATTATCAAAATTAGCGGCCCGTAAAACTAGCCATGACACGGCTTCAACTGTTACTTGGAGTGATTTGAAGTCACCAGAATATGGCGACTTTGAGTTGTTGTTACATGCGTTTGCGAAACGAAAAATGGTCGTGCAATTTGTCATTCCCCCAATGAATGAACCAAATGCGCCCCAGCTAGCCAAAACGATGTACCAGCAAGTCGTCAATAAGTTGAAATTTCAGTTATACAGTCAAGGATTTGATCAAGTTGCTGATTTTTCGAAGGTTGCAAAGCCTGCCTTATTTATGACGGATAGTAATCATTTAGGCGGGCAAGGATTACTTGCGTTAGATCATGTTGTCTATCACTTTATTCAGCATCCCAAACGCCATCATCGTTATAATCTTAAGCGGCACTACTTCACTAAAAAGTGGCAAAAGCGAACTCACGTTAAACAGGTGAACCAGTCACTGAAGCGGCAATGGCAGGTTCAAGCCAAATTAAAGCAGCTGAAGTTAGCACATGTCTCGTTAGTGGTAAAGAACGGTAAAACCCTGATTGATATGGGTCAGAAACCTAAAACTGCTAAGATGTACTTAATTAATTCGGTGCAGAAATCGTTGACGGCGGCTTTAGTCCTAAAAGCAGTGCAAGAACATAAGCTGCAATTAACGGATGCGCTATCGAAGTTTTATCCCGATGTCCCTGGGAGTAAAAAGATTCAGATTAAAGATTTGCTCGATATGACTTCTGGCCTTGACATTAAGGCTGGTAGTCAGCTAGGGACCACGAAGTTTGTGTCTGACACTGCTAGTCTCAAAGAAAATATCTCAAAGACGGTTTTTAACCAAGTAGCGACTTATGGTCAATTCCACTATACGTCACTTAATTACGTTTATTTGTGTGGTATTTTGGCTAAGGTCACTGGGCAATCATATGAGTCACTCTTTACTAAGACTTATATCCAAAAGTTGCATCTCAAGCGGACGGCTTTCATGTGGCATGTTAATCCAAAACGGGACGCAGTGGCAGTTGGGCAGCAAATGCAAACAGTCGCTGGCCATAAACATAAGATTGCGCAAGCGGTTAATTGGTCACAAGCGGTTTTAGATGCGCATAATGCTTTAGGCGCGGGATCTGTGATGATGTCCACCAGCGACTTAGCGCGTGTGATGCAATATATTTTAGGACCTAAGTTTTTGTCTAGCACAATGCGGGGTTATATGAGCCAGGGCAAAGTGGCTAATGCCTATTACAACTGTGGCTTTTATAATAAGCCAGCTGGTAAGGCTGCTAATGGTGCTGGTGATGGTTACTATACTTTCTTACGGATTAGCCCTAACAATCGCCGAATACTCATTATTCAGACCAATGTGATGAATAATAAATTTTCCCAGTTGAAACCGATAATTGATAATATCATGCAATTGGTTAACCATATCTAGGTAGATTATCTAGTTAGATTGAAAAATCCTCAAAATCATTTCGGTGATTTTGAGGATTTTTTGTTACAAAAAGACGACTAGTACAATGTTAAGCCACCCGATGTTATATACTAGTAGTTATTATGAATGTTATCTGTCACTAAGTGGTCTAAAAGTTTTGATAAATCAGCGGTGTCATCAGCGGTAATAGCTTTGGCTACTTTTAAGCCGATTTGATGAACTAGATAATGTTGTAAAGCTTGGTTGATGACAGCATCCAGCTTTAAGTTAGCTTGATCTAAATACTGGTCTAGCAAAGCTTCTGTTTGATCATCTAGATTAATCCGATGTTTTGACATGATAGTCCCCTCACTTTTACCGTTATTATAGCATGTTCGCTCACTAGAAGGAGCCAAGAAGAATGGCCGAAAGATTTGAATTTATTTTTTATTGGATCAGTAAAAAATCCTTTTTCCGGGTGGCCCAACGGACTTTTATTACGCTAATGCCATTGTTATTGATTGGTGTCATGGCTCAAACGCTGATGACTGCCTTCATTGGGTATGACAGTTGGCTTTATAATATTAGTTATGCTTATCAGTTTATTCCGACTTGGCTATCAGACAATATCCTCTATCTGCTCAATAGTGTGCGGTTTGCGAGCTTCAATTTAGCTGGACTCTTAGTGGCTTATTTAGCAGCGGGCTATACGGCTAAGCTCTTTCAGAAAGACGCGCAAATGGCAGGGATTACTAGCGTCTTAACGCTACTCACTGCCAGTTATAATGGCAATCAACCAAACCCCGCCAGTACCTTACCATTTAATGCACAATTACTTGATATGAATATGGTGTTATTGCCATTTTTGTTAGGGTACTTAGTAGGCAATATCTTCCGCTGGCTAGCGCCAAAGCAAGGTCACCAACGGTTTGAACAATTGGCTGGGTTGGATGTACGTGTTTGGCAGGCAGCCAAACCGATGCTAGTTGCTCTAGTCATTGGCTTACTATTGGCTTTGGGGATTTATCTGTTTAAAACGAAGATTTCAAACGCAGTCTTTAATTCGTTAATTAGCACTGAACTGAGTACCAATAATATTTTGAAAGGTGTGGGATCAGCCTTACTGATTACCTTACTAGCGCTAATTGGCATTGGGTATCCAGTGGTAGCCCTGAATAATTCCAACAATTCTGGCGCTGCGGTGGCTAATATGAATAATGCGTTAATACACAGTAATAGTTGGCAGGTCCCTTACAAATATTTAGGGAGCGAGCTGTATACGGGTTATGCCAGTCTCTCTAGTTTGGTGGCTTTAGCGTTAATTATCACAGTACTTCTGGTCATGCATAACCGCTATAAGCGCCGCTTAGCTGGCTTTTCGCTGTTTCCAGCAATGTTTGGGGTGCCAACCGGTTTTTTGGCCGGATTACCGGTACTCTTTAATCCGGTCTATTTGCTGCCCATCTTAATCGTGGTTGCTTTTAACATGTTACTAAGTGCATTGCTCTTATGGCTTAATTGGATACCGGCTGTTGCCTTTCCGGTGCTAGTTGGAACGCCGCAGCCAATTGCGCCGTTTGTGGCAACTAATGGGAGCTGGCGGGTACTCGTTTATTCAATCATCTTGCTAGTGATTGACGTTTGTTGGTTTAGACCTTGGGTTAAATTAGATATGAAGGTCCAAGAAAGGGTCGCTAATGATGAAAAAGAATAAGGGCTACTGGTTAATCTTGTTGGCGTTATTATTGTCGTTAGCCACCATTTACCCTACCTATGCCTGGATGCGCGATTCTAACAAGGAAATGTCCCAGCGGCGCCAATCAAAAATGACCCCAGTGATTATGTTACCAGGGTCATCAGCTAGTATTAATCGGTTCAATCAATTGGTTACTCTGCTTAATCAAAATCGCAAAGAGAAGCATAGTCTGCTCAAAATTCAGGTAGATCAAACTGGCAAGTTAACTTATACGGGGTCGATTAATCGCAATGACCATCAGCCACTAATCGTAGTAGGATTTAGTAATAACCACGATGGCTACAGTAACATTAAGAAACAGGCGTATTGGCTTGATGAGGCGTTCTATCAGCTGAGTGAAGATTACCATTTTCGGAACTTCGTGGCTTTTGGCCATTCTAACGGTGGTCTGATTTGGACTTACTGGCTAGAACATTATTATCATAGTTATGATGATGAACTTAACATTAAACGGCTCATGACGCTGGGATCACCGTATAACTTTAAAGAAAACTCCATCAAAATGAAGACGCAGATGTACAGTGATTTCTTGAAGTATCGCAAACGTTTGCCGAAACATTTACTCGCCTATAATATTTATGGCGGGGAGAGTTATACTTCGGATGGGTTGGTACCAGAAAATTCCGTGTTAGCCGGTAAATACATTTTCCAAAATCAAGTCAAAAGTTACATGGCGATTAATGTGACCGGAGATGATGCTCAGCACTCATCATTGCCACAGAATACGCAAGTCGTGAATCTATTTAAGCATTATTTATTAGATAAGGATAAACATCGCTTGCGGTTTAAACTGCAACCGCGGCGTTAAGCCGGTAACAAATTTAAAGCTCGTAAGAGCTTTTTTTGTACCGTCGGAATTTCAATGGTACTAAAGTCACTGACCCAGCGTGCGGGAAGATAATCTAATTTGAAAGCGGCCGTTTCAGCGGTCAAGATGGTCATGGTCCAGTGCTGATGGGTAAAGGTATGCTTGACCGGTTTTAAACCTGGATTAGTAAAGGTAATGGGATTATCAGCTTCAGCTGCGAAACGGTGACTTACTTCGCGAATTTGGTCACTGACTAGCAATGTTTTGAGCTCGGCTTGGTCGACCAAGGGAAAGCCCCATAATTTGGCTAGCAGACCTTGGCTAGGACGCTGCTCAAATAGCCAACCTTGGGGGCTATGAATGGCTAAAGCGTAATAAGAAAATGGTCGCGGTGGTTTTTTCTTCGTTTTGACTGGGAAATCGTAAACGTGCCCAGTCTGATAGCTCTCATCAAAGGCAGCTACAGGAGAATGCGCGGGGTCAGCTTCTTTTGCCCGCATGTAACTGGAACCTAAATCCATAATGGCTTGATTAAAGTCGCCGGGGCGGTCAGGGTCAATCAATTTCCGGATGAGCTGATCAAAGACGAGACGGGTCTTTGGCTGGGTGATGTCATCCGTTAGACAAAAAAGACGGGCAAAGACACGAAAGGCGTTACCATCGATGGCCGGTTCAGGCTGATTGAAGGCAATACTAGCAATGGCACCAGCGGTATAAGGACCAATGCCACTGAGTGCTACAAGGCCAGTAGCGGTGGTCGGCCACTGACCGTGGTAATCGCGCACTAATTGCTGGGCGGCTTGCTGCAAGTGACGTGCTCGGGAATAATAGCCGAGACCTTCCCAAGCTTTCAGAACTTTTGCTTCGGGTGCTTTTGCAAGCGTTTGGACATTAGGAAATTGGTCAATAAAGCGTTGGTAATAGGGAATAACCGTCTGCACTTGAGTTTGCTGCAGCATGATTTCGCTGACTAGAACGTGGTAGGGATCATGATCTTCGCGCCAAGGAAGTTTGCGCTTATCTTGGTCGTACCAAGCGAGTAAGTTTTTTCGAAATGCTTTAATTTTTGTTGTTGACCACTTCAAGTTAGTGCCTCATTTCTGATTGTATTATAACAAAGCTAACTTGACTGAGACTAGTCAGAAATTTAGGAGTTGCAAGCTCGCCGTTATCTGTTAGGCTTATTAACAGAAGCTAACAATGAGTTATCACTCCAGGAGGAAAGCATCATGAAGCATCATACTACCTTTGCATTAACCTTAACTGCCGTGTTTATGGCAATTCTGCTATTGCAAAGTTTTGTCCCTGATATTGGTTATATTCGCATTTTTCCGACTTTACCGGCGATTACGACGGTTCCCCTAACGATTGCAGTTTACGGGAGCTTGATGGGGCCTAAGGCGGGCACCCAATTTGGTGTTTTTTGGGGGCTGACGCGCTTAGTGCTCGCTTATACCCAACCGGGTGATATTGTCAGTCTATTGTTGTTCCGCAATCCATTCATTTCCTTAGTGCCTAGCATTGTAGCTGGCTTATTAGCTGGTCTAATTGTGAAAAAGCTCACGGCTGGACCTTTTCGTCATGAAAAATTACGCTATGTGGTTGCTGGGGTGATCACAAGTTTAGCTAATACCTTGTTAGTGATTGGACTCACTGCGTTAGTCTTTAATGGTCGTCCAGAGACAATTGCGAAATATTTAGGCAATACGGGGATGCCACTCTTATGGTTACTGATGTCGGCTTTGGCTGTTAATGGGTTACTAGAAGCGGTATTTACCGGATTAATGACGCCATTAATTGTGACGCCATTACAGTATGTGGTTCGTAAAGGGCAACGCAGATAAGGAAAAGTATTAAAAAAAGGGTTTGCAATTAAACTGCAGACACTTTTTACGAAGTCGGGTATTAGTCAAAATTTTGTCAGCTACTTTTTCTGGATCTGACTAATATCTTAAAAGCTTCTAGAGCTATGTTAATATATTTATCTGATAACATATTAATCATAACCATAGCTCTGTTCTTTTTTTAAGGAATAATAGCATGCTTTGAATGGGTGCTTATCAATGAAAGACGATTTGAAATACCTCACATAGACACGGAGCATCTTCGTTGAATACTTTTCCATCTTGTTTGTATGCTCCTTTCGCCACTGTTGTAAGGAGCGATTTCCCTCACCCTCATGATAAGCATGTTCTTGTGAGACAAATTTGAAAGGCACTATTTCTACGACAACCGTTTTGGTTATACAGACGGGATTTTCTGATCCATCTAAAATGATATTATATTCACCCACAAAAGGTTTAGCTTCATCCGGTTCATATAAATCTAAAGCCGATGTTGTCGCAGTCTTAACCCCTTTAACAACTAGCTCTGCTAGATCATCTGCCATTTCTTTCGTGTTTCCAAATGACCAAGCGGCATAACGATTGGCTTTAATGCGAGCTTGACTTTTAAACTTATCCCAATAAGCTTGGATGTTGTCTTGATTTTCCAATTGATTCTCCTATTATTCTATCAATGGTTAGTACCATAAGTATGGATTGCTTCTGTAGCCCAATAATGTGCTCAAGTGGTTGTTCTAGTCCTATTTAGTACTTTGATAAAGTTTGATTAACGCCTGTGTGCCACTATTGCCCAAGCCCTTTTCACTCATTTCAGCATATAATTTTTCTGCTAATGTTGTGGCTGGCAAATTTAAATGCAGACGCTTAGCTTCATCTAACGCGATACGTAAATCTTTAAGAAAATGTTTGGTATAGAACCCAGGAGCATAGTCACCTGCTAAGATGCGTGGGCCATAATTGCTTAAACTCCAGTTTGCACCACTACCAGTACCTACGGCATCTAACAATTGATTGAGATCTAAGTGGGCCGCTTGAGCATAAACTAGCATTTCGGTTAATCCAGTCATTGTACCGGCAATCATAATTTGATTCGCCATTTTAGCATGCTGACCACTGCCGGCCGGACCGAAATAGTGAATTTTAGTGCCAATGACTTCGAAAATTGTTCTAAGTTGTTCATAGTCGCTTCTTTTACCACCCACCATGATGGTTAAAGTGCCTTTTTTAGCCCCAATATCTCCACCGGATACGGGAGCGTCAAGAATATGAAGATGGTCTCGAGCACCAAGTTCAGCAATTTTTTTTGCTAATGTTGGCGTGCTGGTCGTCATGTCAATAAAATAAGAATGACTCTTGGCACTTTTAAAAAGGCCTTGTTTACCAAAATAAACTTGTTCAACATCTTGGGGATAGCCAACCATACTGAATACAATGTTTGCCTGCTCAGCCACTGCTTGCGGTGTATCCGCCCAAACAGCACCACGGTCAATGACAGTTTGCGCATGTGCTTTTGTTCGATTGTAAACAACAACTGGATAATTTGCTTTCAGCAAGTTTATAATAATACCCGTTCCCATTACACCAGTACCGATAAAACCTAGTTTCATTTGTATACCCACTTTCTTAGCGATTAATTTTACGCAGAATGACAAAATTTTGGCTGACATCGGGTCAAGCTATTTATAAAACAACTTGACAGGGCATCCGTTTTTAGTTAGTATTGTACCAACTTGAAAGGAATGGTAATGATGAAAGAAATATTAAAATCAATGCAATCATCCTATCTGTACTTTTGGCTTTATACACATCATCTGTGAGCCAAAAGTATTTTGAGTTGGCCTCGCAGAGCAATAAATAAGCTGCGAGGGTTTACAGAATAAATCATTCTAAGATAATTTTTCCCCTCGATCAAATTGATTGAGGGGATTTTTTTTGGAGGTATGTTATGG
>DIDI01000028.1:0-3321 GCA_002418055.1 Lactobacillus sp. UBA5804
GTAGACGTAGACCAAGAGACAAGAAATGTGACGAGTCGGGGACCGGCAACCGCTTGGGAAATCTCATATGTTTTAGCCCAAGTTTGAGGCTACGATACCAAACAACTAGAACAAGGCATGCTCTAAACTTATTTCAAAGCACAATGCTAAGCTAATCCTCGCTACAAGGACGACAGTACCCCACGCTTTCGTTCTTTCGTAGTATCAAAGTACCAAATTCGATTAGCTTGTGTGACACGTTTTCGATAAAATTAACAAGTATTTGTCCCTATTCATTAACGAGGTTTTTATGTCCAAATATCGAATTCAAGCTTTAACATTTATCCTGACGACCTTTATGTTGGGGTGTAACGAATATATGGTAGTCGGTGTTTTATCCGACATTCACCACGACTTCGGTACGCCTTTTTCACTTTTAGGAATTTTAGTGACAGTTTTTGCCTTAACTTATGCGATTGCCACGCCGATTGTTGCTATTATTGCCACTCATTTTAAACGTCATCACGTCTACTTTTGCTTACTGGCATTATTTTTGATTGGAAATACTTGGTCAGCTCTGTCAACCAATTTTATTTCACTACTATTGTCACGTATCCTTACCGCTATGACAGCAGGCGCCATTTGCTCGATGTCTTTAATCATGGTAAGTTTCGTTGTACCGCTTGCTAAACGGGCTCAAACGATTGCTTGGGTCTTTGCCGGCTTCAATATCGCTTCTCTGTTAGGGGTTCCTCTAGGTACCTTTATTTCCACAACTTTTAACTGGCATGATAGTTTTTGGTTGATTGACATTTTAGCTATCTTCGTCTTCAGCTTGCTTCTCATCTATGTGCCGCGCAATACGCCACAAGTGAAAGCAGCCGAGAAGCAACCAAGCGCCAATCCATTACAATTTATGTTGAATAAACAGGTCATTTTAAGCGTCTGCTTCATTATGGCAATCTGTAGTGCCCAATTCAGCTACTACACTTATATTCGCCCAATCCTAACCAGTGAAATGGGCTTTAGCTTAACGGCATTAAATCTCCTTCTCCTGTTCTTAGGGTTGACCGCCATTATTGGGAATAGCTTAGGTGCTTGGGGGGCTGATCACGGTGGAATGAAAGCTATCGCGCCACTTTATCTGATTATGGCTATTGGACTTATTCTTGCCGGCCTAACTATGCACCAACTACCATTTCTGTCTTACCTACTATTAGCAGTTGTTTGCATGTTTAACTCAACATATGGTGCTACTGTGCAAATGCTCTTTATGGATATTGCTAATAAACATTATCCACAGGCACTAGATTTAGCCTCTTCACTTAATCCAGTTTTTTCTAATTTAGGCATTTCCATTGGTTCATTTACCGCCGCTCAACTTTTGCCTTATTCTGGTCCAGGTAATATCGTCTATTTAGCAGCTGGTTTTGCACTAGTAGGATTTGTGCTCGCCACTATCTTGAAACGATCAACGCAGATTTAACTGCTGCCACCAAAAAAAAGCTTTCGCATGTGCGAAAGCTTTTTTAATACCCTCATGAGTGTTTATTTAAAACTAAATGCAGGTATTGGGATACCACGCCTGCGCAACACATACAAATGACAAAGCCGCTAACAGTAATCAATACTATTCTTGAGTAGCTTTAAGAAAGCATTATTGATAAAAAAATAGGTTTACTCGTGAGAGTAAACCTATCCCCAGTAAAGTGAATTTGTTGATAACCATATTTGAATATGGCAGTCCCAAATTAACGCTTACTAAACTGTGAAGCTTTACGAGCCTTCTTCAGACCTGGCTTCTTTCTTTCCTTCATTCTTGGGTCACGGGTTAAGAAACCGGCCTTCTTCAGTGGACCACGGAAATCTGGATCTACTTCCAAAAGTGCACGGGCAATCCCATGACGAATAGCGCCGGCTTGGCCAGAAAAACCACCACCGTTAACATTAACGTTAACGTCGTATTGACCACTTGTCTCGGTCAAGGTTAAAGGCTGTTCCAAGTCCTTAACTAAGATTGGCAATGGAATATATGAGTCAACGTCCTTGCCGTTGATGGTGATTTTACCAGTACCTGGTACTAAACGGACACGCGCAATTGAATCCTTGCGACGACCAGTACCTGCATATGCAGCTTGTTGTGCCATTTATCCTAACCTCCTAGATTAATTTATTGATGTCTAATTTTTCAGGTTGTTGTGCTTCATGCTTGTGATCAGCACCAGCATAAACATGCATCTTTAAGAATTCTTGGTGACCAAGTGTATTCTTAGGAAGCATCCCTTTAACTGACTTTTCAACTAACTTAACTGGGTTATTGGTAAGTAGCTCGCCGGCTGCAGTGGCTTTAATGCCACCACGGTATGAAGAGTGGTGATAGTAAATCTTGTCAGTAGCCTTTTTGCCAGTTAACTTCAAGTTAGCAGCGTTAATAATAATAACGTTGTCGCCTGTGTCAACATTTGGCGTGTATTGAGGCTTGTTCTTGCCTCGCAAAATAGTGGCTACCGCTGCAGAAAGACGTCCCAATGAGATATCAGTTGCATCAATAACATACCACTTACGTTCAATTTCACCTGATTTAGCTAATGGTGTCGTACGCAATTTAAAATTCCTCCATTTATTTGCTGTTTGAAAACAATAAGATTCCGGGGCCTACCGTGGACAAACATACTATGCTAGTCTACGTTGTATCTAGCTAAAAGTCAATCATTTTATTTGTAAGTCATGGCGATACTGCGCTGGCATAGCTTCATAAAAAACATGATATAGATATAAGCCACTGGCATGCGCTGTTCCGCGGACTTCTTCACGATTCTTCGCTTGTAAAATGCGCGGAATATCATCAACTGGCCGACGTCCGTTACCAATTTCTAATAAAGTTGCCACTAAAATTCGAACCATGTGGTACAAAAAACCACTACCAATAAAATCAAAGACCACTTCATTACGGTCAGCATCGAAGCGCACGCGAACATCGTACAAGGTTCGGACCTTATTAACAATTGAACCACCACTAGCTGCAAAGCTCGTAAAGTCATGTTTTCCAATTAAGTCGGCTGCCGCTCGTTGCATTCGTTCCAGTTGCAGCGGATAGGGATAATGTCCCGTATAAAAACGCCGAAAGGGATCGACAAATCGATCACAACTGCACCGATAACGATACCATTTACCCTTAGCACTATAACGGACATGAAACGCCGATGTTACAGTCTGAGCGCTTTTGAATAAAATATCCGTCGGCATTAGGGCATTCAATGCGAGCACCATCCGCTCTGCCGGTAATGGTGCACCTGGATAGTCAAAATGAATCACTTGCTCAAGCGCATGCACGCCCGCATC
>DIDI01000028.1:3521-6205 GCA_002418055.1 Lactobacillus sp. UBA5804
CTGTTAAAATCTGCCCCTCGAGCCTTTTGTGCATTCATAATTTTTAACGTCTCATCAAACAGCGTAGGGACGAATCTCAAGGCAATTGACATGACTAGGGCCAATTGAGCTACTGGTAAGCCAACCCACTTCAATGGCGTGAGTAGCCATTCCATAGCGTCTGAGATGGCGAGCGGTTGGGTCGTCACCGTCATTACCGTAGAAATGAGGATAATCAAGGTAAACCTTAAAAAAATGAAAATGGCATTCACAATCCCCGTCGAAGTGAGCCATAGTCCCCACCAGTGGAAGTAAACTATGCCACCCGTGCTAAAAAATAGCTGTAAAGCTGAGGTAAAGAGAATTAGCAGCACCATGGGTTTAACTCCATCCCAAAAAACATGGGCACGCAGCCCTGTCCCCATAATCGCTAATACTGTATATAGCGTTGCAACCAGATAAGTCGGCCAATTGTTGGCTAAAAAAATGGCAAAGACGAATAAAAAGGTCACGAGTAATTTGCCACGCGCGTCAAATTTATAGATGAGCGCACTCCCTGGAATATAGCGACCAATAATAATTTTAGTCACGCTTACTCGCCTCCTTTAAAATGGGCTACTAAACGATGCGTTAAAGTCGTCAAAGTCAAAGGCTGCGGTACCAGCGGTAACCCATTTTCAGCCAGCTGGGCAGCAAATTCACTAGCAGCTGGTTGTCCTAACCCATGTTTAAGAAGCCACGCCCGATCCTTAAATATTTCACTTGGGGTCGTATGCCGTAATAAGCGGCCATGCTCCATCACCAGCACATCATCGGCATAATCAGCCACGTCATCCATATTATGGGTAACCAAAATAACCGTATGCCCACTTGCTTGATAGGCTTTAAACAATTCTAGCATCATACGGCGCCCTTTCGGGTCTAAGCCCGCTGCCGGTTCATCTAAGCAAAGAATTGCTGGTTCATATGCCATTACCCCAGCAATGGCAACACGCCTCATCTGCCCGCCTGAGAGCTCGAAGGGTGATTTATTAGCGATACTCTTAGGCAATCCGACCTTTTCTAACCATTTGAGTGCCAATTTTTTAGCTTCAGCATCAGTATACCCAAAATTTTTAGGCCCAAAAGCGATATCTGCTAATACCGTACTTTCAAATAACTGTGCTTCTGGAAATTGAAACACTAAGCTCACTTGCTGACGTAACGTTTTTAGCTCTCGCTGCTTGGTAGTAGGCGTAATCCGGTGCCCTGCTAACGCAATTTCTCCTGAACTCGGTTGTAATAAAGCATTAAAATGCTGCATCAAAGTCGATTTGCCACTCCCAGTGTGACCAATTAAGGCAATAAATTGATTTTCCTTAAGTTCGAATGACACATCATCTAGGCCCTTTTGTTCAAACGGCGTTGCTGGCGCGTAGACATAGCTTACATGTTTAAATTTAATTGACATAGATAAGCCACCAATTCTGTTTCAGTTGTAATGGTCGTTGGAATATTTATCCCCTGAGCCATCAATTCGGACTTTAGTTGGTAAAAGAACGGTAAGGCAAGGCCTGACCGCTCCAATAAGTCTGCCTTTTGAAAGACTTCAGCTGGTGTCCCATTGGCTATTAATTGTCCATCATCAAGCACCAGCACCTGGTCGGCTAGATTCGCTTCATCCAGGTCATGAGTGATTGAAATAATGGTCAGGTGATCCTGCACCATCATTTTTTTCACAATATCAATCACCATCTTTCGACCTTCAGGATCTAGCATTGACGTTGCTTCATCTAAAATCATAATTTGCGGTTTAACCGCCAAGATCCCGGCAATTGCTACCCGCTGTTTCTGGCCGCCAGAAAGATGATTTGGTTCCGCATCCGCGTAATCTGCCATTCCGACTTGAGCTAAAACCGCTGGAATTCGTCGTTGCATTTCCGCCCGCGAAATACCTTGATTCTCCAGCCCAAAAGCCACATCATCAGCTACAGTTGCACCAACAAACTGGTGATCTGGGTTCTGGAAAACAATCCCCACATGCTTACGCACTTCCCATACCGTTTCAGGCGTTAGCTGTAAACCTGCAATCATAATCTGGGAATCTGAATTAGTAGGAAATAACAAGCCGTCCAATAATTTGGAAACGGTCGATTTTCCTGATCCATTATGACCAATCAAGGCCGTCCACGTACCCGCTTGTAGTGTTAAATTAAGGGCCTTCACAGCGGGCTGTTCAGCTTCAGGATAAGTGAAATCAACCTGACTGAACTTAATAATATCCTTTTGTTCCATACAATCACCACCTACAAACTGCTCTAATTTTAACAGAAAAATGGCCAAAAAAAAATCATCCATGGCGAGGGGTGATTTTGGTCACCTAAGCTAGACTAAGCCGAAGCCATCATCCTCACGCTTATTCTCACTCTCATGGATAATTCTTAATACGTATTAAGTTCGGTTATGGATTAAACGAGTTCCAAGATAACCATTGGAGCGCCATCGCCTTGACGAGCTTTAGCTAACTTCATAATTCTGGTGTAACCACCATTACGATCTTTATAACGTGGTGCAATATCACTGAAAAGCTTTTGCAATGCAGACTTAACCACAACTGCTTCTTTTTCTTCTTTGATATCAGCAATTTCGTTACGTACAAATGCTGCAGCCTTACGACGAGCAGCTAAATCGCCATGTTTACCCAAAGTAATCATTTTTTCAGCAGT
>DIDI01000028.1:6255-7091 GCA_002418055.1 Lactobacillus sp. UBA5804
GTATTAATACCAGCGCGCTTCAAGCAGTTATAAGAACGAACTGAAAGATCAAGCTCTTCAATCGTCATTTCAAGCTTCTTTTCTTTCTTATCGTCTTCTTTTTCTACCATTACTTCGCTATATTGGGTATTTGCATCTGCGGATTCGAATACTTTAAAGTGTTCAACGAGAATTTTAGCAGCAAAACTAAGGGCGTCATTAGGCTTGATTGAACCATCAGTCCAAATCTCCAGAGTAAGCTTGTCGTAATCGTCTCTTTTACCGACACGAGTTGACTCAACCTGGTAATTTACCTTTTTGATTGGCGAATAGAGTGAATCAACTGGAATTACGCCAATAGGCATTTCATCAGTCTTATTCTCACTCGCAGGAACATACCCACGCCCATTGTTGATAGCAATCTGCATATGCAAATGACCGCCTTGAGCCAGTGTACAAATATACTGATCAGGATTTAATACCTGGACATCTGCATCTACCTTTAAGTCATTGGCAGTAACAGTTGCTGGACCTTCGACGTCGAGTTCAATCACCTTTTGTTCATCCGCAAATGACTTCAGCTCAAGCTTCTTCAAATTCAGAATCATCTTCGTGACATCTTCTCGGACACCTTTAACGGTCGAGAACTCATGTAGCACACCATCAATTTGAACGTAAATTAAACCTGTTCCTGGGATAGAGGTTAATAACACTCTTCTCAGCGAATTACCCAAGGTCGTCCCAAAGCCACGTTCAAGTGGTTCAACAACAAATTTACCGTAGGCTTCATCTTGTTCAATAACGGTAATATTTGGTTTTTCAAATTCAATCATTACTGGGCCCCTTTCAAAACGTAA
>DIDI01000028.1:7158-8343 GCA_002418055.1 Lactobacillus sp. UBA5804
CCAGGTCCCTTAACTGAAACCTCAACATGCTTCATCCCTTGATCCATCGCAGTTTTAGCAGCAGCTTCAGCAGCCATTTGTGCAGCAAATGGTGTTGATTTACGACTGCCCTTGAAACCTAATGCACCAGCTGAAGACCAAGCTACTGCGTTGCCTTGAACATCAGTAATCATGACTAAAGTATTATTGAACGTTGAGTGAATATGAGCCACGCCATTTTCGACATGCTTCTTCACACGACGCTTACGTGCTGTTTTGTTTGCAGGCATCAAAAAACCTCCTTATAATCTAAAATTTAACGGCTTCTCTTTGAGCCCTTACGAGTATGAGCATTGTTCTTCGTGTTTTGACCACGAACTGGTAACCCACGACGATGACGAATGCCACGATATGAACCAATATCAACGAGACGTTTAATATTCATACTGATCTGACGGCGTAAGTCACCTTCTACTCGGTACTTATCAACTTCTGCACGAAGTTTTTCTTGGTCATCTGGTGTTAAGTCTTTAGAACGAACGTCTTCAGAAACGCCAGAATCAGCACAGATCTTCTTAGCAGTAGTCTCACCGATACCGTAAATATAAGTTAGAGCAATAACGACTCTTTTTTCTCTTGGTAGGTCTACACCTGCAATACGTGCCATATATTTGCACCTCCTATTTTATTAACCTTGACGTTGCTTGTGCTTGGGATTTGCTGCGCAAATTACCATGACACGGCCATGTCTCTTGATAACTTTACAATGTTCACACATTGGTTTAACAGATGGTCTAACCTTCATGTTTCCCTCCGTTATTTAATAAATCGATACGTAATTCTGCCCTTTGTCAAATCATATGGAGAAAGTTCGACAGTAACCCGATCCCCAGGTAAAATCCGAATATAATGCATTCTAATCTTACCAGAAACATGAGCCAAAATCTCAGCTCCGTTTTCTAATTGCACCTTAAACATAGCATTAGGCAAAGTATCAATGACTTTACCCTCTACCTCAATGACATTATCTTTTGCCAAAAAGTTATCCTCCGGAATTAACTAGTCACACTTGGAAATTATAACACGGTTAAAACATATTTCAATTTAATTAATCTTTGATAGGACAGCATCAACTGCTGCAAATACAACAGCAGGGCCTTGTTCACCATTGATAACAGTCAATAAACCTTGTTTTTGATAGAAGTC
>DIDI01000028.1:8353-14980 GCA_002418055.1 Lactobacillus sp. UBA5804
GTCAGTAACTCTGCTTGCGCAGTTGTTCTAGGAAAACCATCCAAGATAAAGCCAGCAACAATGTCTGGCTGACTTAACCGTTCTTCAACTAATTTAGCCGTCACTTCGTCCGGTACCAAATTACCTTTATCAATGAAGCCTTTGGCCTCAAGACCAACTGGGGTCTTGTTTGCCATGGCTTCCCTAAACATATCTCCAGTTGAAATATGTGTTAAGTGATACTTGTCAACAATTCGCTCTGAGGCAGTTCCTTTACCAGCACCTGGCAAGCCTAATAGTATTAAGTTAATCATTTTGAAGTTCCTATCTAATGAATCCGACATACTCCCGCTTCATGAGCAGGCCTTTAACCTGTCTTGAAAGCTCAAGTACCACACCAATGACAATCAACAAACTAGTCCCACCTAAACCGATTGAACTAGGTAAGTCCCAAATATTCGTTGCTAGCTGGGGTAGTAATGCAACTAGTCCTAAAAATACGGAGCCGACCGTTGACAGTCGAATCAATATTTTAGAAACATACTCCTGGGTATTCTTTCCTGGCCAAACACTAGGTATATAGGCCCCTTGTTTCGTTAAATTTTCTGATAGCTTTTCAGGATTTACCTGAACAAAAGCATAGAAGAAAGTAAACAGAACAATTAATAAGGTATAGATAATCACACCTGGAGTGGTTTGCAAGCTGAAGATTTGTGTCATCACTTGATACCATTGCTGATCACTTTGCGTGTTTTGGAATAACAACAAAATTGTCGCAGGTGTCACAATAAATGAACTGGCAAAGATAACCGGAATAACTCCAGACACATTAACTTTTAAGGGTAGAAAACTTTCAGAACCACTAACCGTCGCTCTTCTCGTATATTGAATCGGGATACGACGATCAGCTTGTTCAACCCATGTCACCAACTTGATAACAATTAAGATGGCAATAATGATTCCGATGAAGAACAAAATACCTTGTAAACGATCACTTGCACTCGTATTGAGTACATTTTCTTGAAAAATTGACACAATACCGTTGGGAAAGCGTGCAATAATACCTGCAAAGATGATGACTGACACGCCATTTCCTAGGCCTTTATCAGTAATCTCGTCTCCCAACCAGGTAAGCAACATCGTGCCACCGGTCATAATAATTGCAATCTCAGCATAAGTTAGTGGTGACTGTGTCTTAACTAACCCATACGAAGTTAAAGCGTTAAATCCAAGGGTAATCCCAATACTTTGAACAAAAGCCACTGCTAATGTTAAGTAACGAGTAACTTGGTTTGTCTTACGCCGCCCAACTTCACCTTGTTTTCCCCATTCAACCAGCGTTGGCACAATGTCCATCTGCAATAATTGAATGACGATTTGCGCAGTAATATAGGGCGAAACTCCTAATGAAAAAATTGAATAGTTATCAAGTCCACCACCAGATACAGTATCTAGCATGGGAACTAAACCAGTCTGTGCAACCTGATTAATCGCTTTGGCATCTACACCTGGAACAGCGATATTAGCACCGATCCGATATAACAAAAGGATAAAGAGCGTGAAATATAACTTTGAACGAATTTCTTTATCCTTCAAGGCGTTCTTCAAGGTCGAAAACATTAAATCACCTCAACATTACCGCCAGCGGCTTCAACTGCTTTTTTAGCAGCTTCAGAAGCCTTGTTAACCTTAACCGTTAACTTAGCCTTCAATTCACCGCTAGCTAGTAACTTAACTCCGGCTAAATCTTTCTTGATAATGCCGGCCTTTTTAAGATCTTCAACAGTAACGACTGCTCCATCTGAAAACTGATTTAAATCAGTTAATGAAACAATAGCATATTCTTTACGGTTGACATTCTTGAATCCACGTTTAGGCATGGTTCTAAATAATGGCATTTGACCACCTTCAAAACCTAAACGCGTGTGACCACCTTGACGAGCCAGTTGACCCTTTTGGCCACGACCAGAAGTTTTACCGAAACCACTAGAAGTACCACGACCTACGCGTTTCTTAGCACGACGGGAGCCTTCTGCAGCATGTAATTCATGAAGCTTCATTAATTAGGTACCTCCTGTAATTATTTAGTAATCTCTTCAACAGAGATCAAGTGAGCAATTTTCAGTAATGCCCCACGAGTAGCACTATTGTCAGGGAGGACAACAGTACTATTTACCTTACCTAAACCCAAGGCACTTACGACCTTACGCTGGTTAGGAAGACGGTGGGCAACACTTCTAATTAAAGTAATCTTTAAATCAGTCATCTATGTTCTCCCTAATCTTCTAAACTCTTAGCAGATTGACGTAGCTTCAAAACATCTTCACGAGTCTTTAACTTCGTTAACCCATCAATCGTCGCACGTACGACATTGATTGGACTGTTTGAGCCAAGTGACTTAGAAGTGACGTCAGCAATCCCAGCCATATCCATAACGATACGGGTGGCACCACCGGCAGCAACACCAGAACCCTTTTCAGCTGGCTTAAGTAAAACATTACCTGAACCAAAGTGACCGATCACTTCATGAGGAATGGTACTGCCAACGGTTGGAACCTTAATCATGTTCTTCTTGCCGGCTTCAACAGCCTTACGGATAGCTTCTGGAACTTCTTGAGCCTTACCAGTACCAAAGCCAACGCGGCCCTTCTTATCTCCAACGACTACAAGGGCTGCAAATCTCATGCGACGACCACCCTTAACAACCTTGGAAATACGGTTAACAGCAACTAATTGGTCTTCGATATCGTCTTTAGGTCTACGATCTTTACGAGAATCGTTACGGTTTGCCATGTGTTAATTCTCCTTTCCTAGAATACTAATCCGTTTTCACGTGCAGCTTCAGCTAAAGCTTGGATACGACCATGGTATAAATAACCACTTCTGTCAAAAACAACCGTAGTAATCTTCTTAGCCTTAGCAGCTTCAGCGATTGCCTTACCAACAGCTTTAGCTTGGTCAGCCTTAGTAGTTTCTTGAGAAACAGACTTTGTAACAGTTGAGGCACTTGCGAGCGTTACACCCTCTACATCATCAATTAATTGAGCGTAGATGTTCTTGTTTGAACGGAAAACACTTAAGCGTGGGCGCTCAGCAGTACCAGAGATCTTTCCGCGAATACGTTTATGACGCTTTAAGCGTAATTTGTTTTTATCTGGTTTTGAAATCACAATTTCACCTCAAAATAATCTTTTATTACTTACCAGTCTTACCTTCCTTGCGACGTACATATTCGTCAACATAACGAATACCTTTACCCTTATAAGGCTCAGGACTACGAACCGCACGGATTTCAGCTGCAAATTGACCAACGTCTTGTTTTGAAATACCTTCAACATCAACGTCAGTTGCAGAAGTGGCTTTAACAGAAACCCCTTCTGGTGCTTTTAACACAACTGGATGTGAGTAACCAACGTTTAAAGTAATCTCGCTACCCTTGGCAACAGCACGGTAACCAACACCGATTAACTTCAAACTCTTCTTATAACCATCAATTACGCCTTCGATCATCGAAGCCAAGTTAGCTCTTTCAGTACCATGAATTGCTTTATCATTTTCATTAGTACGTGAAAAGTTAATCTTGTTATCTTTTTCTTCGAACTTGATACGAGGATCAAAATGACGAGTAATTTCACCCTTAGGGCCCTTAACAGTGATGTTCTCACCATCTTTGGTAACAGTGACACCTTTGGGTACTTCAATAGTCTTTAAACCAATACGACTCATTGACTGTTCTCCTTTCTGTCAGATATTACCAAATATAGGCAATAACTTCGCCGCCGACATTCTTCTGTCTTGCTTCCTTATCGGTGATAAGACCAGCAGACGTCGAAACGATAGCAATTCCCAAACCATTGAGAACTTTAGGCAAACTTTCAGCACCAACATAATTTCTAAGACCAGGCTTAGAAATACGCTTTAAACCTGAAATAACACGTTCCCCATTAGGACCATATTTCAAGTCAATCTTAATGATGCCTTGTTTGTTATCATCCGTAACTTCGTAGTTACGAATGAAGCCTTCATTTTTCAAAATTTCTGAAATTGACTTCTTGATATTTGATGCAGGAATTTCAACTGAACCGTGTTTAGCCATGTTGGCATTGCGGATTCTAGTCAAGTAATCTGCGATTGGATCTGTCATAACCATTTAATTCTATCCTCCTAACCGTATATTACCAACTAGCCTTCTTAAGACCAGGAATTTGACCCTTGTGTGCCAATTCCTTTAAGCAGATACGGCACAACCCGAACTTACGGTATACAGAATGTGGACGGCCACATCTCTCACAACGGGTATAAGCTCGTGATGAGAATTTAGCAGGACGTGAATTTCTGATTTTTTGTGATGTTTTAGCCATTAATGTCCTCCATTACTTGGTAAAAGGCATACCAAATTGACTTAAAAGCTCATGAGCTTCCTCATCAGTGTTGGCAGTAGTAACGATAACAATGTCCAAGCCTCTGGTCCGGTTGACTTTATCGAAGTCAATTTCTGGGAAGATTAATTGTTCCTTAATCCCCAAAGTATAATTTCCACGACCATCAAATGAACGGCTAGAAACACCACGGAAGTCACGAACACGAGGAAGTGAGACATTGACTAACTTGTATAAGAAGTCGTACATTCTATCATTTCTCAAGGTTACCTTAGCACCAATCGCCATACCTTCACGTAAACGGAAGTTAGCGATTGACTTCTTTGCTTTAGTAATCAGTGGCTTTTGGCCTGAAATCAGTTGCAATTCTGCAACGGCTTCATCCAAGTTTTTTGCATTTGAGACAGCGTCACCAACACCCATATTTAAAACGATCTTTTCAATCTTGGGAACTTGCATGGATGACTTGTAATTAAACTTTTCTTCCATTGCTGGAACAAACTTTTCTTTGTATTGTTGAGCTAAAATACTTGCCATTTGTGTCCTCCCTTCTACTTGTCTTCTTTAGTTGCCTTAGCAACAACCTTAACGTTGGAAGCATGGATTGAACCTTCACGTTCAACGACACCACCATTTTGGTTAGTTTGTGAAGGTTTTTGATGCTTTTTAATGACGTTAACGCCCTTAACAACCACGCGGTCCTTCTTAGTATCAACCGCTAGGACTGTACCTTCTTTACCCTTATCTTTGCCGGCAATTACTTTAACTCTATCACCATTTTTAATAAACATGCGCGCACCTCACTTCTTATAAAACTTCAGGAGCAAGAGAAACGATCTTCATGAAGTCGCCATCACGTAATTCACGTGCAACGGGTCCAAAGATACGTGTCCCACGAGGGCTCTTGTCTGCATTAATAATTACAGCTGCATTTTCATCAAACTTGATGTATGAGCCGTCTTCACGGCGAGCACCTGATTTGGTTCTCACAATAACAGCTTTAACGACGTCACTTTTTTTGACAACGCCACCTGGTGTTGCTTGTTTAACAGCAGCTACTACGACATCACCGATATTACCGGTCTTACGCTTAGACCCACCTAATACTCTGACAACCAATAATTCTCTGGCACCAGAGTTGTCGGCAACCTTTAAACGAGATTCGTTTTGAATCACTGTGGAATCCTCCCCTCACTACGCAATTAAATAGATTTCTTAACAATCTTAACTAGACGGAAGCGCTTTGTACGAGACAATGGACGAGTTTCCATGATACGAACAGTATCGCCAATCTTTGCTTCGTTGTTTTCGTCTTGTGCGTAGTATTTCTTGGAATACTTAATCCGCTTCTGGTATGTTGGGTGATCCTTATAAGTATCAACAACAACCGTAATGGTTTTGTCCATCTTGTCAGAAATGACGCGTCCTTGATAAACGTGACGACGATTTCTTTCGATTGATTCGCTCAAGTTAATAACTCCCTTCCGTTAGTTGTTTTCTAGTTCTTTTTCGCTCAAAATTGTTTTAATCTTGGCGATGTTCTTACGGACTTTATGCAAGCGAGCAGTATTTTCTAATTGACCAGTTGCTTGTTGAAAACGTAAATTAAAAAGTTCAGCTTTATATTGCTTCTCTTTTTCAACCATTTGATCAGTGGTTAATGCTCTGATTTCTTTAGCCTTCATTAGATTCGCCACCTACTTCCGAACTTTTAATAACAAACTTACATCTGATTGGCAGCTTGGTTGACGCAAGACGTAGGGCTTCACGAGCAACGCTTTCAGACACGCCACCAACCTCAAACATAATCTTCTCACGTTTAACAACGGCTACCCAACCTGCAGGTGCACCCTTACCAGAACCCATCCGGACACCAACACCTTTAGCAGTGTAGGACTTTTGAGGGAAGATACGGATCCAAACTTTACCGCCACGATTCATGTAACGAGTCATAGCAACACGCGCAGCTTCAATCTGACGGTTACTAATCCAATGTGACTCAAGGGCTTTAAGACCATATTCGCCAAAGGCAATGGTCTTGCCACCCTTAGCAGCACCACGCATCTTACCACGGAATTCTCGGCGGTGTTTTACACGTTTTGGTACTAAAGGCATTATTTGTTTCCTCCCTTCTTAGGTTGGTTCTTACGAGTTGGTAAAATTTCGCCACGGTTAACCCAGACACGAACACCAATTTCACCATAAGTCGTATATGCATTAACCCAAGCATAACCAATTTCAGCTCTAAGCCTGACTCTCACAACTATCT
>DIDI01000011.1:0-11546 GCA_002418055.1 Lactobacillus sp. UBA5804
TACCATTGGGCTAAATCCTTAAGTTGATCTTAGAAAGGTGATCTGATGAAAATCATTATTATTGGCAATCCCGGTAGTGGGAAATCAACCCTCGCTCGGAAATTGCAAGCCCAAACGCAGCTCCCCTTGTTACAGCTTGACACGTTATGGCACGCGACTGACTATTCGGATGCAGCTCAGAAATGGTTTCTAGCGCAGCAACAACAATTTATGCGTCAACCTGATTGGATTATTGAGGGCAATTATAAAGGCTCGCTCCAGCAGCGTGTGGTCAAGGCAGACTTAATCATCTGGCTAAAAGTTACACGCACAAAGGCCATTTACCGGGTGATTAAACGTTCGTTGCGTTTTAAACGTAACCGTCAGTCGCGGCCAGAAATGCCAACCGGCTTTTCAGAACACTTTGACCAAGATTATTGGGACTTCTTAAAGACCGTTTGGGCTTATGACAATGCTGCTATTGAACGGCTAGTGGTTACGAATAAACCTGCTTCCTGCGAGCTGTGGGTGCTTAAGAACACCAAAGCAAAAAAGCGATTCCTCTCACACTTGCAGAGTAATTAAAAATGGAAATATGATAATAATATGTCGTTTTTCATAGATTGTAAATAATCTTTAATGACTGACGGTTGATCAGTTATTACCATTTCAAAAGACACATCGTGTTTTAGATGTTACGCACTAGTTAGATGTTATCGGTGGCGTAAAAGTATTCTCTAATTTGAATTTTACCGTGGGCTTGCTGTCATCAATACACTCATCCCAAAAGGCGAGATGTTTACGGTCAATGGGATCTGTGCTTTCTTCGACTGGGCGTGAAGGTGCGGTTTGATTGGAGTACCAACATAGATATAGTGTGTCATTGAGCGTAATTGAGAAGATGTGTTCTAATTGCATATTTTCCGCCAATAACGTATAATTTACCCTCGTTTGATTAGCCTTTAAAAACTTCATCCATTCTTGGGCGCGTTGTCGTTTTTCAGGATAAACGGCAAACCCTTCTAATTCAACAATGATGATCCAAGCCTGCTTTCTATTAGCTATATTATAATTTTCTTATTTTTTAAATGGGTTAGCGATGCTTTCACTAGTAGCTAGTTCAAGCAAGGAGTATTCATGTTAGCAATTACCATTACGGCCACGCCAAATCTAAGTAGCAGTCAGCACCAGCAAGCGGACGAATTGATTCAACAAGTACAAGCGCATGACCACACACATCGTGATCCTTATTTAAGCAATCAGTTCAATGTCTTTCCAGACATGCCAGCCTTTTTCTTGGCTAGCCAGCAACAGGAGTTGGTGGGATTATTGACGCTTTATGCAGATGAAGGTCCATCAGGGAGTGTTGATGTGACGCTCAATGTGTTGCCAAAGTATCGCCGGCAAGGGGTTGCACGTCAGCTATGGCAATCTGCAAAGCAGACACTACGTCAATATGGCTATCAGCAAGTTGAATTTATGACCGAACAAATTTTCTTGGAACAGGCGCCAGCACTCTTGCAGAATATGCAGCTAACGCAGGATCCAGTGCATGAATTCCAAATGATTGCACCATTGCATCATGTCGCTAAGCAAGAGTCGCACTTGCAGGTCCATCCTTTGCGTGAAACAGATATTGAAACGCTGCTACCGGTTTATTGTGAAGCATTTGATGCTAGTTTTGATGAAGCCAGGCGCTATTTGACGGTGTCATATACTGCGCGCGATAAGATCAGCTATGTGAGTGAAATCGATGGTAAGCTGATTGGCTATTGTGCCATTGATGTAGGCTCGTATAACTATTTATTTGGGGTCTGTATTGCAGCAGCCTATCGGCATCAAGGCTTAGGTAGCCGCTTTTTAGATCAGGTGATGGGACAAGTAGCAGATAAACCGTTGAAGCTAGGTGTTGAAAGTGATAATCTGATTGCTCGCCGGCTTTATCAAAAATTAGGTTTTACGGATGAAACTCAAGTTTGGTATGTTCAGACTATGCAAGTTTTCTGGACGGTTTAAACGCTACTAAACTATCAAATATCAAGCCAAGCAATGACAGTTAGGTGGAAATAGAACTAGCTTTGTTTGAGAAATAAGACAGAAGGAGTCTTGTCTGAAAGTCCTAAACTTGCTACGGATTAATCTTTTCAGAGCTGTAATGAGCATGTTATTTTGTATCGTTGCTACCCAAAATTATACAAACCAGCACGGTTTCACGGGCTTCGACTCATAATCAGCTGTTTCTAGCCGCTGTCAATGATTGGATGAATGGCTTGGCTGCCTTGTACCGATTTAATCTGGCTCATGTTTTTAAAAATCACATTATATCACTAAAAATAGGCCTCTCAAAATCAAATTTGAGAGGCCTATTTTTAGTGCAATTATAATATCGCAATACATTGTGTATCTTTTATTCATACCAAGATTGACCAGCTTTAAAGTTACGTAAAATTTCAATCCCCTTACGTTGGTATTTATTCGGAATGAAACTTTTACGCATCGCAATTTGTGAATAAGAATACATCCGTTCAGAGGGCCGGATATGAACAATAGCGATTCCAGCGAGGTCCTTGATACGGTTCTCAAGAATCAAAGCTACTCCCATGCCACGTTGAACTAAGTTAATCATCAGTTCTAACGTATTAGCTTTATAAATGATATTGGGCGAAAAATCTTCTTTATGACAGGTTTCTAACAAGGCTTCCGTCGTAAGGTATTCGCGATCACGAGCAATAAAGTCAAGATGGCGTAATTGCTCCACCGTAATATTATCCATTTTTGCGAGTGGTGTATCCGCTCGACAAATAATGACAAAATCCGTTACTTCGAGCGTCCGTAAATAGTACTTGGGGTCATTGAAGGGGACGTTCCACGAATAAATTGCTACGTCCACCTTACCAGCAGATAAATCTTTTAATGCCGATGATGAGCGAATAAACGTCGGGTCAAGCATCGATGCAATACCGGCTTGATAAAAGGCCAGGACGATGTCCGGCATATAAAATCCTCCTGCAATCCCCGAAAAGGCGATACGGATTTTTTTATCATTAGCGTGACCAACGTCATAGTTAAGACTTTTTAAGTCGTCGATTAGCTTGAGCCCTTTGTCATACAAAACCATACCAGCTGTGGTCAACACCAACTGACTTTTTCGATTTTTTTGAGTAATCAGTGGATCATTATATTGGTGTGATAACCGTTTGACCGCGGCCGAAATTGTTGGTTGCGTAACTTCAAAAAAGTTGGCCGTTTTGGTATAGGAACCTAACTCAATTAATTTACAAAAATAGGTTAAATCACGTTCATTCAATTTTCTCATCCTCGATTAACTTATAATTTTTTTAAATAAGTCCATTTTATTAGATTATAAGCTTCTGACTTCATAAATGTAATGATCCCTGTTATATCAGCAATATGAGAAGAATAACAATCCACCATTCACCTGATAAATAAAATTGAATCCAATTTTTCAAAAGCTTATATTACAAATTAAGAAGTTCACTAAAAGGAGTCTTAATGATGAATTATTCAAATACACTAGCTTGGGATGCCAAGTACGACGTCATCGTGATTGGGTTCGGTGGTGCAGGAGCCACTGCCGCACGTTACGCCGCTAAGCGGGATAACCGCATTTTACTGATTGATGCCGCGCCTGAAGGCAGTGAAGGCGGCAATACGCGTTTTGCTGCTGGCGCCTTTGCCACTGCGGCCGATTTCGATAAAGCTAAGGATTATTACCTACAAAGCTTTTCTCCTTTTGATCACGATGAGGATACACTGAATAGCTTCATTCATGAAATTATGCAGTTGCCCAAATATGCGAAAAAGGATTTTGGATTAGAAACCCACCCGTCCGGCATGCACAAGCGGAGTGAATATTACGAATTCAATAACGCTAAACACATGATTCACCAAAGTATGACTACTCTATACGATGGTAGTTTCTGGAAACTATTGCGTCAAGGTGTTTATGATCAATTAGATAAAATTGATGTTTGGTACAATTCACCTGCGCAGCATTTAATTCAAGATTCAGTTACTAACACAATTTTAGGCGTTCAGATTGAACACAAAGGGAAATTACGAAATATTGCTGCCAAGAACGGTGTCATCATGAGCTTGGGAGGCTACGAAAATAATCCTGAGATGATTCAAACTTACCTTGGACGTGGTTCACTTGCACCGATTGGTACGCTGTACAACCAAGGTAAAGGGATTGATTTGGCCATAGAAGCTGGTGCCCGGCTCTGGCACATGTCCAACTTTGATTCTCATGCATTTTCACTCAATGAAGGTCACGCGCACGAACAATTCGCCTATATGATTCAGTGGAAGTCTTTATTTAGTGGCAGCGTGTTTATTGCTGGTGACGATGGTACACGCTATCTTAATGAACAATGTGAGGATCGACATGGTTACCAGTATAATCATGGTGATTATGTCATGTTACCAAACCAAAATCATCCGCATATTGTAATGGACCAAGCCGAATATGACCAACTCCAACGTGATACGTCACCAAAAAAGGACCAGATCAAACAAGTTATAGCCCACGCCGTTAAAGCGCCTACTTTGAGCACACTTGCCGAAAAAATTCAAGCGCCACGATTAGTTCAAGCCGTTGACGACTTTAATTTCTTTGTGGCTCGAGGTCGAGATTATATCGCCGATCGTCCCATAGCGACGATGCGTGAATTCGCTGATGGACCCTATTACGCCATTCCAATTCGTCACAATATTTTACATACCCATGGCGGTGCCCGTCGTAATGGTCAGTGTGAGGTCTTAGACTTAGAGGGTAATGTTATTCCACATCTTTACGAAGCAGGCGAACTTGGTGATCCGTTTGCGACAAAGTACATCGGCGGCAGTTCCGTAGCCGATTTGCTCGTTTCGGGCCGGCTAGCTGGCTTAAATGCTGCTAAACCTAAGAAGAATGCAACCATAGCGTTAGATGCGATTACTTCTCCCTCCCGAACGAGTGAAGACCTACATAGCGATGCGACGAAGGCCAAACCAACTTTTAAAACTGCTTCTAATCAGTACATCGGTATTGCCAATCAAGGCATGGGAGACTTACCAATTGCGGTTCGAGTTACAGTTGATGATCAACACATCACCAATATTGAAACTTTGCAGGCAGCTGAAACGCCAAATATCGGTGGACAAGCCATTCCGCAGTTGCGAGAAGCCATGATTCGGGAAAACAGTTATGATGTTGATATTATTTCGGGGGCTTCGGCAACTAGTAAAGGGTATCGTAACGCTGTTAAAAATGCGCTAGCACAAATTAAATCATAGGAGGAAACATATATGTTAGCAAAAGTTAATTATAAGGGGTTGATTGCCCCACTAGTCTTAGGACTAGTGATTTGGTTGGCAACACCAATTCGACCAGTTGCGATTACGGCCGATGCCTGGTATCTGTTCGCTATTTTTGTGGCAACAATCGTAGCGTGTATTACGAAGCCATTACCAATGCCAGCAACTACCTTAATTGCTGTTACGTTGGGTATGGTACTCAAGATTTTTAACACACAAGAAGTAACCACTGCCTTTGGTAATACGACTGTTTGGCTAGTTGCAATGTGTCTGTTCATGTCTGCAGGTTTTATTAATTCTGGCCTTGGTAAGCGCATCGCGTACCTGTTTGTCCGTAACTTTGGTCGAAAAACATTAGGCTTGGCCTACTCACTTTCCATTGTTGAGACTTTATTGGCAATTGCCATTCCCAGTAACATTGCGCGCGTTAACGGTATCATGTTTCCAATTATTGATTCACTCTCCAAAGAAATGGGGTCCGACCCTAAAAAAGGGACACAACGGCAACTCGGTTCATTTTTAGTTTTTAACGAATATCAGGTCAACATTGTAACATCTACTATGTTTTTAACTGGGTTGGCAGGTAATATGGTCGCACTTGGAATTGCGAATGCTCAAGGAGTCACGATTTCTTGGTTACAATGGTTCTTAGCAGCGCTTGTTCCTGGAGCAATTTCGCTATTGTTAGTACCATACGTTTTATTCAAGCTGTATCCGCCAGAAGTTAAAACGACACCACATGCGCACGCGTGGGCAACTAATAAATTGGATGAAATGGGTTCAATGTCCGCAGCTGAAAAAATCATGGCCGGTGTCTTCGTCTTAGCTTTAATGCTATGGTTAGTTGGCGCTAAATTTGGAATTGACGCTACCATGGTTGGTTTTATTGCTGTTTCCATTTTGCTATTGACAGGTGTAATTAGTGTTAAAGACCTAATGGCACAAAAGGGTGCATGGAGTTTGTTAATTTGGTTATCGATTATTATGCTGATGTCAGCTAAGTTAACGACTCTGGGTTTCTTTCCGTGGTTCTCAAAAACGTTAGGAGCCATGTTGACCGGGATTAATTGGGTTTGGGTACTGGTTGTGCTATTCTTAGTTTACTTTTATTTACATTACCTATTTCCAAGTATTACTACCCAAATTTCAGCTCTCTTGGCCGGATTTTTATCAATTGCATTAGGGGTGGGTGTTCCTAAATTAATAGCTGGATTAATGCTAGGTTTTGCTGGATCTCTCTTCTGTTCAACTACCCCCTACTCTGCAGGCCCCGCTGCAATGTTATCAACAACTGGGTACGTTAGTTCTAAAGATTGGTGGAAATTAAGTGCAGTATTCGGGCTGATGTTCAATGTTCTTTGGCTTGGTGGCGGATTAGCCTGGACTAAGCTCATTGGTTTTTGGTAATTTTAGATAGGCAAAGGGCGTGTACCATATTGATAGCGCCTTTTCTCATCATTTAATATTTCTTCGCATTTTGCTTAAAAGGAAGTCACAAAACTAAAAAAGATCACTAGGTATTTTCCTAGTGGTCTTTTTTGTTAAGCCTTAATTAGTTATCGGCAAAAAAGGGTTCATTTACTGTCACGCGGCAGTTGTCAAAATCAATGGTTGTTTGTAAGCCGTATGGTAGGACACCGCGAGGATAGGCATGACCGAAATTTAAATTGTACAAGATTGGCGTTTGGTAAGGCTGTGTCAGCTCAAGCAAAACGTGTTGGTAAGCATCAAAGTACTTTTCATTTTGTGGTTTGCCGACGAGAATGGCCTTGACCTGCTTGAGTACACCATGTTCGTCAAGATGTTTTAAATAAGTGCGGTAAGTCGCCGGACTCATTTGTTCTTCTGAAGTTTCAATGAAGAGAATCTTGTTGGTCCAATCTTGTGGGAAAAGTTGATATTTTTGGGCAATTGCGGGTTCATCTTGATAACGCACTGGATAGATTAAATCATGTAAACTGTCAAGGCAACCGCCAAGTAGCGTGCCAGTAATCCGTCCTTGGCCCCGCAAGGCAAGATAGCCGTGTGTTTCTGGATGTGATGGCCGCGGAATACCGATTTGATTGAGGGAAAAGTCAGTTCGCTCTTCATACCAAATCGGGCTAGAGGTCAGGGCAGTGGTCGGCGAATTTTTGAAGAATTGCTGAAAATGCTCAACCGTGTAAGGCAACATGTTAGTGCCGAGTTCAGCCAAATCATTTAAAAAATTCGGACCATAAAAACTCGTCATCCCTAATTGATAGAACATTAGATGGTTAATAGTGGTGTCGGAAAAACCGGTGAAAATTTTCGGATGGTGCTGCACGGCTTGCGTGAAAGTAGGATCATCGAGCAGAAAGGGGATAATACGCTAAGTATCATCTCCGCCAATTGCACAAATGATGGCTTTGATTGCTGGATCGACGAATGCGGCTTTTAAATCGGCAGCGCGCGCTTCTGGATGATCCTTAAGATAGGCCCGGCCACGTAAAGCGTTGGGCATGAAGCATGGCTGTAGTCCCATAGCTTTTAAGCGTGCAATTCCCAGTTGCAGCTGGTGGGCTGCAAAAGCTTCCCCTAGGGTGCCCGCACTGAGGCTGACTATGGCAACTTGATCATGTGAGTGTAATGCGAGTGGCTTAATCATATAACTTTTCCTACTTTCTGCTAAATTATTTCTAGTTTAACGTACCTTCATCGCCGGTGCCAAGGATTATCTCGCTTTAAAACGGTACAAAAAAAACAACTTGTGTGATTAACACACAAGTTGCTTTTGCTTTGGTGCTTTATTTGGTGGCTTTTCTATTGATATAGCCGATCCAAGCTTTGGTCTTTAAATTGTATAAAGAGTAGTAGACGCTACCATTTAGATGTTTGTAGTAGTATTTAGCGAAGTAATGGCCACGCGCAATCTTTAATGGCTTAGGGGTAATGCTTAAGTTCCGGTAAATCGCGTAACGATTAGATCTAATTACTACTTTGCGGCCGTAGCGATGGGCCTTACCAAGTGGTGAGGTTGCCCGGCTGTTAATTAAGTTGATATAACCAACGTGTTTACCCGTTTTAGCATTGTAGATTGATAGGTAAGTCGTTGCACCGTCATTAGTCGTGTAAGTAGCCTTGACAAGGTACTTACGCCCTTTGGCGCGTTTAACCAACTTTTGTCCCAATAAGTAATGTGTAACTTGGTTAGAAGTGGCGGTAATGAATCGATAAGTTGGTACTGAACTGTGGGTAAAGTAAGCACCAGCACGGGTGGCTGAAATTAAACGCCGTGAAAAGTCATTAACGGTGCCATGCCAAACATTTTGGTTGGCAGCGAGTTGATAGACCTTGGTTGTATCGTTATTGTTTAATTGAATCAGCATTGTTGGTGCTGGCGAAGCACTCATACCAGGTCCAGCGGTTTGAAATCGGTTTGACATGTAGGACGTGACTAAGAGCTTATTTGAACCTGATTTGCCTTGAACAGGTAATGCATAGTAAGAATAGGTTGCAGTCCGCCAGTTGCTTGGCACACTTGCAGCTAAGACAATCCCAGAATGATTGAGTGGGCGATAACCGTAAGTTAAATGCCTAGAAACATAACCTAGCATCATCACGCTGTCGCCAACTTTTTGATTAGCGCGCTTCGTGGCATCTGTGTTACTGCTGCGCCAAAGCCGTGAAGCGGTAAACAAATAGTACTTGCCATTCATATGTACTAAGTTAGGACGCTCAATTTCCTCAGTGGACATATTCGCCGTGATTAAGGGATTAAAGATACTATTAACAGTTGGTAACTTTTCATTATTATTAAGTCCAATTAAGCCGAGGGTTGAATTAGCCCAAGTCGCCCGGTCAATTTGGTCCTTACTTTTAAGGATTTTTAGTAAAGTCCTTAAATTGTATCGCCTACTGCCACCATAATTATTGAAGTCAAAGAGTTGATTAATCCCCTCAATATTTCCGTCGCCCTCTCCGGTGTTTCCTTCAAAGACTAGGTAGCGTTGATTGTCAGTATCTGTAAACAAGTGTGGATCTCTCAATGCAGACAAGTCGCTATTGCTATTATTAGGATAGGAAGCTTTAGCCGAAAGATATTGGGCAAACGTCTGATAGTGGAAACCGTCTCCTTCAAAAATAACCCGGTCGTTGCTAATGGCATTCTCTGGTAAGAATGGTAAGTGATTGGCGGCATCCCACTTTAAATTGATGGTTGCTGAAGCTAAACTCTGTTTATAGTGTGCTTCAGGTGTATCGAGGACTTTGGTGTAATAGAGCTGAAGACTATGATCACTGTTGACAGTCGTTGATCCAGACCATTGTTGTAAGGCTGAGCTGGCATTATAACCAAAAATTGAACCAGCGACTTTCCAGTCTTGGTAGTTTTTATCCCCATATTTGTTGTACATCAGATAAAGGTGGTTTGAGTTGGCACCTGGATTAGCTTTACCCATCATGGCAATGACTAATTGATAACCATGCCAATTAGTGACGGTCCCATCTTTCGGATTTTGAACAGCCCATGAATCCCAAATATCCAACTTAGATTTTGGTCCATTTGGTGCATCTTGCGCATCAACCGTATACGCACTATTCAAGTTCTGAATCTTGCTGGCCTTGAAATAAGGAATCCGGTAGCGTTTATTACCATTGATTAATGCAGTAGCAATGTCAGCCATGTTCTTATAAGTTAAACGTCTCCCAGAACGGGGCCGGTAACTGTGGAGGTTGATTTTTCGTAGTGCTGCCAGTTGGGTTTTTGATAGTTTTCGATATTTAATGCCGCAGGCTCTAACGAGGCGTCTGACAGCGGCTTTACTTAAACGATTTGGTAACTTCTTCCAGTCAGCCTGGCTGTTGCTTGGCTTGGGGGCTGGTGTCGGTTTGCTGCTCGAAGAGCTGCTACTAGGCGTGCTCGCTACCGTACTTGTGCTACTTTGTTTGCTGCTTGCATGACTTGCACTCGTGGCAGTGGAACTGCTGCTAGGTGTAGACGTGCTACTGGTGGCACTTGAGCTACTGGTACTAGTAGTCGTACTGGTACTCGAGTTGGTACTGGAAGTTTGCTGATTAGTGGATTGTGCTGTTTGATCCGCATGAACGGGTTGCTGGCTTAAAACTAGTGGGCTAATGGTTAAACTAGCCAATAAGACTGTGCGATACAGCTTATTAAATTTCATGATTCCTCCTTAAACAATGTATTTTAGCCGGTCGTTTTAATAAACAGCGCCGTCGTAAAAATTGAAACCAGGTTGATTAAAGTTGTAGCTAGCTAATTCGCTCATCTTAATAACGTTATCAGCTACTCCCCAGCTCATTAGATTGATAGGCTTGCCGTAATCCTCATCAGGAATGACTAGCATAATGTATTTGCCCTGTCCCTGTGCATAGCCCATTTCCATGCATAAACCAGCGTCTTCTTCATCTGGCAAATAAATTCCTAAGACGAAATCGGAGGAACGAATCCCAACTAAATCGCCTTGATAAGTGGCTGTTGCCCATTCGCGATCATGTAAGTATTCAGGGTGCTCATCGACTCTGATGCCCTTATATTGGTGCGCCAGCGGGACATAACTGTTTTCGATGTCAACGCTAGGATTTGCTTTTAGTGCCTTCATTGCAGTGGCATAGGCCTGGTTTTGCTTCTCACTAAACCAGCCAGCCCCAAAATAAAGGGTCTTTTTTACTGTCATAATAATGCCTCATTCAAATAATGTGATAACTTTACTTAGTTAACTCTATCATCACTAAGGTCGTTTTTTAAGACCTTAACTTGAAAAATATCATTAAAGCGCTTAAATTGTGCTTATAAAGGAGAAATTATTTTATGACACATATTAGCGCAGATGCAATCTTCGTCAGTGAGCAGACTAATCAAATTGATTTGCTGTCTGAAATTTACCACCAGCTGATCGACTTGGGTGCAGTGAAAGGCGATTTCCTTAGTCAAGTGTTGCATCGTGAACAACATTTCCCGACGGGACTCAAGACTGACCAATTAGGCGTAGAGCTCCCTAATATTGCACTCCCTCATACCGAAGGACAGTTTGTGACGAGTCAGTTGATTGTGCCAGTAGCTCTGAAGAACCCAGTGGTTTTTCATCACTTGGTTAATCCCAGTGAGACGCTAGAAGTGAGCTTTTTATTTGTGCTGTTAGATACTAAGCCTGATGGTCAAGCACAATTGTTAGCTGACGTGATGGCTTTTTTGGCACAGACGCCAGTGAACAGCTTGCGGACTTTTTTGAATCTCAAGGATCCGGCGGCAATTGGCGCTTTTTTAA
>DIDI01000011.1:11552-13207 GCA_002418055.1 Lactobacillus sp. UBA5804
AGTGAGATAAATATGACGTAATTCCATGATATCGGCACTTGAAAGATGCATCACTTGGTGCAGATAAGCATTTAATCCGTTATAGTCATGATTAATGAGCTTCAAGGCGTGGTCCAAATATTCTGGGCGCACGCTTTGAATATCACGGATAGCTTGTAACACATTTTGATTGGCACCATGCTCGCTGGCTTTGGTCAGCATCCCGCTGACAAAATCTTGGGTCGTGATATTAGTGAGTAAATAATCCGTTTTAATGGTGGTGAGTGGCACACCCAGCGCCGTTAAAGCAAGCAAGGCTGCGAAGCCAGTCCGATCTTTACCCGCGGTGCAGTGGAACGCTACCGCTTCGTTTGCCGCGGTATTAGCTAAGAGCAGGTCGAAGAAAGTCCGATAAGCCTTCTGGGCGGAGCTACTTTGAATCATATCTTCATAAGCCGACATCATGTTCTTAAAGCCAAAACGACCATCGTCATGAGCTGACACGTTTAAATCATTCATGCCCTTAGAAGCATTGGTTAAATCGGTACTAAAGACGGGAACATAATGATAGCGTGTGCCCTCCGGAACGCGGTCAGGCCCTTTGGTAACTTCGGCTTGTGAGCGAAAGTCGATGATGATTTTGACACCATATTGATGTAAGTAAGTTTGACCAGCCGGCGACAAGGTCGACCAATTACCGGTTCGAATGAGTTTATGGTATTTAATGGTTTTGCCAGATAAGGTTCGATAACCACCAAGCTCGCGAAAATTGCGGCCACTGGTAACGCCAATGAGTTGATGTGTGAGTTTTTTAGGCACCTGATTACCTACTTTCCGATGTAATGCGTAAACAATATTTTAACAGGATTTCACGCTGGAAACAATTAACATGATGTCGGCTTATGCTAAAATATAAGTATGTAGTAGCGACCTTATGGCTGATTAACATAAGTGTCAAAATTAGGAAGCGTGAACACCATGGCAGATCAGAAAAATAACATTTTAGTTCCCGTTGATGGTTCAGATGCGGCTGAACTTGCTTTTGATAAAGCATGCCAGATGGCAGCTGCAGATGGCGCTCATATTGATCTTTTGAATGTCATTGATACGAGACAATTTATGGGTGAGATGCAGGATACATTAGTATCAGGGGATGCCATTTATCAATTAACCCAGGACTCAGAAGATTACTTAAAGAGTCTCAAAGCACGGGCGTTAGCTGAATTTAAAGTGAATGATGTCGCTTATCATATTCGTTATGGCAGTCCTAAACGAATCATTGCGTACGATTTCATTAAAGACCACCGCAATCATTTGATTGTGATGGGGGCAACGGGGCTTAACGTCGTTGAACGGATGTTAATGGGCTCAGTGACTTCGTATGCGAATCAGCATGCCCTCGCAGATGTGTTGATTGTTCGTACTGATTTGCAAAATCAGCCACTTAAGTCCCGTTAACTTTGGTCTTGACCAAAACCTTTGCTTTTAAGTGGTTATCCGGCTTTTAGTAAGATTTACTTTAAATTATCCCTTATTTCTGGTATTCTTGTTGTGGGAACAGTACTTAGGACGAAGGAGGGTACTAGGATGCAGGAGCGAGTATATGATAATGTGACTGCATTCATGGCTGCTACTTTTAGCGTAGGAACTGGTCTCTTTGTTTTTGCTTTAGTTTG
>DIDI01000031.1 GCA_002418055.1 Lactobacillus sp. UBA5804
AGTAAACTGGAAAGCCCGCCGCTGGCAAATGAAATCCCAGCTTTAAATGCCGATTAGGATGATGATTGTGACCAATCACAAAAATACCAACACCGACAGTGATGCCAACTAAGAACAACCACATCCAAACTTTTAACATCACCAAAAAGGCGATAAAAACTAAAATCATGACTGCTAGATAAGGTCGTTTCGTAAAAATTTCCCATTGCCGGACTGGCGGGTGATCAGCAGGCTGCACTCTTTGGACAATTAGCCTTAAAGCCGGGGATGGTTAAAAATACCTACGGTACCGGATCATTTATTGTGATGAATACGGGAGAGACCCCAACTGAATCCAATAGCCAATTGCTAACCACCATTGGCTATGTACTAAATGGTAAAGTCTGCTATGCCTTAGAGGGATCAGTATTTGTCGCGGGTAGTGCGATTCAGTGGCTACGGGATGCGGTCAAGCTGATTAAAACGAGTCCAGCATCTGAAGCAGCCGCTTTAGCCTCGCAATCAAGTGATGAAGTCTATGTAGTACCAGCTTTTACCGGATTAGGTGCCCCGTATTGGGATTCAGCCGCTCGCGGTGCAATTTTTGGAGTTACCCGTGGCAACGGACTATGATCTTGTCAAAGCAACCCTGCAGTCCTTAGCGTACCAAACACGCGATGTGGTTGATACCATGCAACAGGATGCGGATATTAAAATTCCAACCTTGCGAGTAGATGGTGGTGCTTCGAATAATAATTATTTGATGCAGTTTCAGGCAGATATTTTGGGAATTGAGATTGAACGGACTAGAATAGCTGAAACGACTGGTTTAGGCGTCGCTTTTATGGCTGGCTTGGCTGTGGGTTTTTGGCGTGATGTCAGTGAACTAAAAGAAATTTTTGTTATTGGCAAATCCTTTGCGCCAAAAATGAATTTATCACGTCGAGAGTGCCTCTATCAGGGCTGGAAGCGTGCCGTTTTGGCAACTCGAGTGTTTGCACATGGCAAGTAATCATCGCTTGAGCGTGGCGCATAATAGCTTTTATGAGGGAGAGTGACTATGACCAGAAAGCAGCGATTGTTGTTATTAGATGGACCACGTAATTTTCGTGATTTAGGGGGCTATGCGGCGGCAGATGGCAAGATGGTGAAGTGGCAGCGTATTTACCGCGCTGATACCTTAAGCCAATTGTCTGACCAAGATTGCCAGCAACTTAGCCAGTTACGTATCACGGCAAATTGTGATTTACGTTCGACTTATGAACAAGCGATGGCACCTGATTGCGATTGGCCGGGCATGCGGTATTATTCTGTGCCACTTTACAGTGCCGATTCCAGTCAGGATAAAGGGTCGAATCGACTCTTTCGCTTGTTTCACCGGATTCCTGACTTAGGCGATAATTATTTAGGCACGATTTATCAACAAACTTTACTCAATATCCATAGTCAACAGATGTTTGCAGCGGTCTTTGAGCAGCTTCTGTGCTTACCAGCAGATGAGGCACTCGTTTATCACTGCAGTGCCGGAAAAGATCGTACAGGGATGACCAGTGCGTTGATTTTGATGGGCTTAGGGGTAGCTGATGATACCATTGCCCGTGATTATTTATTGAGTAACGAACTGTACGACTTTTCTCGTGATCAATTGGCCGGTGATTCTGAACTAACTAAGCGAGTTGCCCGAATGAATGTCACCAAAGGTGAGGGAACAGCTATTTTGGGAATTACTGAGACTATTCGTCAGGGTTGGGGCGATTTCGCGCACTTCTTTATCAAGGAGCTTGGATTTACTAGATCAGATTATGATCAGCTATGCAAGCAATATTTAACGACGCAAAAAGCTTAGTCCTAATGGACTAAGCTTTTTAATGTTACTTATCAAATTCTGCCAAGTTCTTGGCGGTTGGTTTCAGTTGTTGCCATTTCCGCGACAAGAATTTAGATTGTAAATGGTACTTTGGTGCAGGTTGGGGCTGGTCTAGGAATGGGGCAACTTTACGATCAAAATCAACCCAACCGGCCCAGCCGATATGAATGGTATCTTGCATAAAGCCAGGACGATTTCCCATGTTTGAGAAGTCGGTGATATGGTTAAAGCCCTGTGATTGCAACTGATACTTAATCTTCGCAGTCGCTTGTTCATACATCTTAAGGGATAAGCCAGTATACTTTTCCCACTTCTCATTAACTGGTGTGATGACAAACATCACGTTTGTCTTGGTCTTGCAGAATTGATTCAATACCGCTTCAAAATCACTATATTCTGGTGATTGCAGATAACTGAAGTGGCTTTGTGAACCCGCTAAGCGCTTTTTAGCATTTTTAACTGTTGAGGCATAGAATTTATTATAAATACCGAAACGGTTATTCGTCGTTTGTGCCTTAGCATCATGTTTAGCTTCACGAATTAGTTTTTGATAATTGTATTGCTTCGGTAATAATTTGATTTTAGGCTTTATTTTATTTTCATAGTTATGACTGGCATCAATCCCACTGAACAGCCGATCTTCCTGTGCTAAGAGGCGTATCCGACTTTGAATTTGGAATTTATCCCAGCCCGATAGCGATTCTCCGGCAGCAATTTTACGCGCAGCTGAACCAACAATGCCATTGCTACCAATGAGTTGGAGCAAGCGTCTAGCGGTGTAACGGTCATAACGAGAAGCTGGGTTTGCTTGATTTAACCAAATGAGATTGGCATAAGCCCCATTGTAGAATTTAAAGGCAACGGGCAGTACCCCATTTTTCACAAACCATTGCGGTGAAATGATAAAGACAGCTTTGCCATGGTTCATTTCCTTAGCCATCCCCACCATATTAAAGAGTTGTGGTAGTGATTGGGTCCCACGTGAACCAAACATAAATGGTCGATAATGATGGTAACGTGCGGCCATTACAGCTGGGTGAAATCGATCCATCCGGCGAAATTCACTGGATCCAAAGAATGGTACATATTCAGTATGTTGATTTTTAGCCAAAGCCTGCGTTTTAATTGACGCATTCTTCATGACTAGCGGGCTGAGCGAGACCGCGGCTTCGCGCTTGGCTAAGTCCGAATGATGACCACTCCAAGGTAGACAGATGAAACCAATAACTAGCAGTCCTGCTAAAATTACTGGGCCAAAAATAGTCCAAAGGCGTTTACGATTCGTCATTTTATTCCCCTTAGTGCACTAATTTGTAACTTTTGCATAACTAAACTCCCTAAGTACTGCATTATCTGCCAAACCAAAGTTGGTTGAGAAAGCCACTAAAGATCAGGAAGGACAGTACCACGAAGTTGAAGGTGATAAATCGTCCTACACCACGGGTCACAGCAGTTGACTTGATGTTTAGATGCTTGCGTTTGTAACGCAACCAAGCATCGTTACCAATCAGGGCGAGACCATGTAAGAAACCATAGAAGATGTAGTACCAAGTAACGCCATGCCAAAATCCCATTGTTAGCATATTAAGCATGTAAGCAACGGCTGATAAGGTGTTACGGTTCTTGAACCAACGTTTCTTGGTTGCCATAAAGACAAAGCGCATGAAAATATAATCGCGGAACCAGAAGGACAAGGTCATATGCCAACGATTCCAGAACTCTTTGATATTCTTAGATTTCAGCGGATGATTGAAGTTGATTGGTGTCTCAACCCCCATCAGGTAACTGATGGCAATGGCAAATAGAGAGTAGCCGGCAAAATCGAAGTATAAATCAGCCGAATACATGTAGGCAACGCCCGCAACCCACCAAGAGAGATGAGGCGCGTGCAACATGGCCATTTCCTTTAAACGCGGTAGCCAAACTTGTCCAGTAAAGTAGGCAAAAACAAACTTATAAAGAAAACCAATGAACAGGTATTTGACAGCTGTTTGTACCATATCGAGGTAGTGTTCACGAGTAGGAACTTGTTGATAATCTTTGGCAAACCGGCGATAGCGATCGATTGGTCCGGAAGTAATTGTCGGCATGAAGACCATAAAACGAATAAACTTCCACCAAGTGAGGTCATTCACTGCACCATCACGAGTTTCAATCACGGTCCCGGCAGCTCTAAAGGTTAAATAGCTGATTCCTAAAAAGCCAATCAATGAATTATGACCTGTCATCGCGGGTGTAAATTTGACAATCACAATCGGTAACAGTGATAAGAAAGTCGTGATATAGAAAACGTATTTGTTATTAGCATGTTTACGATAGCGGTAGTAACCCGTTACTAGGAGAGTTTGATAGACTAAGTAAATTAGTAAGGAAATCCCCTGAACGCTACTAGCACCATCGAACATTAAGAATAAGAAAACAAAGCTAATGAGGGCTTCATACCACTGGAATCGTTTGCCAAAGTAGAGACCGATAGCTAATGGTAGGATAGCAATCAATAAGTAAATAAAGTACGATGGCGTGCCGTAGGCTGAAATGTTCGGCAAACTTGCGATTAATGACATGTTGGATTAGCCTCCGCAATCAATTGTTTGACTGCAATCTTACCATTAGCGGATGTTGGAAAATGCGCAACATATTTAAATTGAGTTGGCATCATATAATTCATAATTTGTCCTTTCAAGCTGGTACGAATCGCCGCCGTTAATTCACGTTCCGTCTCAAAGTGATTAGGCTTGGCAATGACGTAAGCAATCAGGTGTTGTGCCTGTCCTTGTTGATTGTATTTGGGTACGGCAACAGCCTGTTTAATGTAAGCACTACGTTCTAGACCGGTTCGCACTTCATCAAGTTCAACGCGGAAGCCGTGCAATTTAATTTGAAAATCCATGCGGCCAATGATATGACGCAGACCATCCGCCGTGATAAAGCCAGCATCACCTGTACGATAGGACTGCCGCCCATCAATTTGGAAGAAGCTCTCAGCCGTCTTAGTCGGATTGTTAAGATAACCAGCTGCAACTGAATCCCCAGTAATGACAATTTCACCATGTTTGCCAACTTCCGTGACTTGCTGCTTGCCATCCCAAATCGAAGTGGTGACACCAGGTTTATCGTATCCAATTGGCAAGCGCTCTAAGGTATCGACCATCTCATGAGTGATCTCACAACTCGTAATGGCAACTGCAGCTTCAGTTGGCCCATAAGTATTGAAAATATGAGCATCTGGAAAACGCGCAAAAAGCCGCTTAACGGTTGAAACCGTTAGTTCTTCGCCACAAAAAATAAAGTACTTTAGACTTGGCATTTTGCTGGCGCTAAAATCGGGACTAAGTAGTAGCATCTCGCCAAAAGAAGGAGTACCAACAAAGACATTTAAGTATAGTTTAGGCAGACAAGTAAAGAGCTGACCTAAATTTTGCACAACTTTTGAAGGAATTGCCTTAATCGTGCCAGCTGATAACATCGATGTTAACCAATACATATGAGAAACATCAAATGAAAAAGGCGTTTGCCCGAGGTAAGTTTGTCCAGCTGGTAAATTAAAGTCTGGTCCTAGCATCCAGTTGGCAAAAGAACAGATATTGTCATGGCTAATGGGAACACCTTTAGGTGAACCGGTTGTTCCCGAAGTAAATAGAATATAAAAGGGTAGCATTCCCGATACGGCATGCGTCACCTGATAAGTTACTGCTTTAGCAAAAATAGCGACTAAACTAGTGCGGTCTAAGATGATGCCATCATAGTTAAAGTTATCAGCTGGAAAAGGATCAATTGCGACGATTAACTGTGGCTTTGCAGTGTCGATAATGGACTGCACGCGCGGAATGGCTGAGGCTGTTTCGACAGGGATGTAGGCGTGTCCGGCCTTTAGTCCCCCTAGAAAGCCAGCCACCATTTCAAATTGATGATCGCCATAAAATAAAATAGGTCCGTTTGCTGGTAGCTCTTGAGCATCTAGCCAAGCTGCAAAAGAATTAGAAGCTGTTAAGACGTCACGATAGTTGTGAGTAACGCCCATTTCATCGAATGCAAGTTGATCCAAGTGAGCCTTGGCAGTGGCATCAATTGCTTGAATAATGTTTTTAACCAATTACTTTTCCCCCAGTTAGAATTCGTTATAGATAAATGGTGCTTGACCAGCGCCATAATACCCATATAGATAAACAAGGGCTAAGAGGACGATGAAGTAGCATAATGTTTTGAGCAAAAATACCAAAACGGGATGTTGCTTTAATTTTGTAAACATGACAAGTGCTTCCTTTCTGCTGGTATCGGTCACTATCAGTGTTTGTTATCGTGCACACCATAAACTTAGTGGTGTGGACCGATAACAACGACTTGAATCGTTGATACATTATATACCAAAAGCACTAGTGCGACAAACCGCGGCAGAATAACGCTTATGCTACTGGGACAAGCATTGCATGACTGTTAGGTGATTGCTTGCTAATATTAATTTTTGTTAAAGTCTGAGGCTAAATCAGAGCTGGGTACAATGATTAGCCACTTTCTACATTTAAGAGGTCATTTAAGAGGACTTGTTTTCGTTGATTAAGGAGGCTATCTTTTCTGACTGCAAGTTGCATATAATAGCAGATTCGCGCTGCTTTTGGGAGGTGAATCACTTTGAGGTCTGCGCTCTCACGGACGGAATCAGCCATAACTAGGGCGATTCCTACATTTTCTTTGACTAAATTAAAGATGAGGTCCATGGTTGGGGCTTGGTAAATGACTTTTGGTGTAAAACCGGCAAAATTACCGAGTGAGGATAACCCTTTCTTAACTAAGTAGTTACTTTCTCGAGTAATAAAGGAAGCATTAAACAGATCCGTAATTGAGATAGCGGTTAATTTTGCTAAGGGGTTTTTAGGGCTAACAATGAGCACAAATTCGTTCTTAGCTAAGAGACGAATTTGATATTTGGTATCAGTAATGGGAAATAGCCAAGAAAAAATGGCCACATCAATATTTTTACTGGCTAAATCACGCAGCAGTACATTGGAACACTCATATTTAGGGATAATAATGTTGAGCATTTTGGGATCATGAAACTGACCAATCATTTTTGGCAACCAAGTATTACCAGCGACTCCTGAAAAGCCAATCTTAAGATGTGCCGTTTGGCAGGCCTGGAGCTCCTCTGTCAATTCTTGATCAAGATTAATCATTTCTTGCGCCCTAATGTAGAGAATGCGCCCCTGCTCGGTTAACTTAATTTGTGACTTTTTATTCTTTTGATAAATCAGTTTGCAGTGGTAGCGCCTTTCTAAACGCTTCATTGCAGTGGAAATAGCTGGTTGAGTGACGTGGAAGAATTGAGCTGTCTCCGTAAAATTATTCAGATGCATTAATTTATAAAAGTACTGTAAATCACGATCATCCATTGTTAGTCTTCTTTCAGCGCAGTTTCATTTTTTTAAAAAAAGCTAGTAATTCAAAATATCATAAATCATAGTATAGTGATAATCTCAAAAAATGCACTAAAAGAAGACTGAGTTCCCACTTATCGGGGTGATAATTTAGTCAGTAGTTGTTTGCCCAACAATCAAAATAAAGTTAATTAAGAGGATCAAGCCCGTTACCCAGAAAACCATCGCGTAACTGATAAATCCTGAGAGTGCGGATCCCATTAAGGACCCTAGGACAGCTCCCAATGATTGGAAAGATTGATTGTAGCTGAAAATGCGGCCAAAGGAACTTGATGGCG
>DIDI01000043.1:0-1978 GCA_002418055.1 Lactobacillus sp. UBA5804
ACGTGAGCTGGATCAGCTGCAGCAAAAGGAATGGCACCTTCAGTAATGAAAGAGAAGCCTAATACCCAGTTAGAAATACCAGCGTGTTGTTCAGTATCTGTAAACTTGTTCTTAAAGAAGGTGGTTGCCATGGCAGTTGCAAATGGTGGCACCATCCCACCAACCATGACAGCAGCCATTAAAACAGCAGCAGTACCAGAATGGGGGTTATTAGCAAAGGCACCAGAAGCGAAGACATAAGCCGCCTTGTTGAAAGGACCACCCATATCGATTGACATCATGGCAGCTAAAGTCGTGGTTAAGACCGCTAGATTAGCGCCAGACATACCATTTAAGAAGCTCGTAATGGCCGCATTAATCCCACTAAAGATTGGGTTAACGGCAAAGTACATGATTGCTGCAATGAAGAATAAACCCAAGATTGGGTAAAGCAGCATTGGCTTCATCCCTTCAACTGACTTCGGCAATTTGGCAAAGACACGCTTCAAGCCAACCATCAAGTAACCAGCAATGAACCCAGAAACCAAACCACCTAAGAAACCAGCTGGTGATTTAGCATTGGCAAACATATTAGCGGTGTAAGCACCACCGTAAGCACCCGCATAAACAGTGGCCATAAAGCCGCCCACAAACCCGGGCATGAGGGCTGGCAAATCACCAATTGATTCGGCAATATAAGCGGATAAGACTGGCACCATGAAGGCAAACGACATGTTCCCAGCATTATTGAGGAAAACAAACGCTGGTGATTGTCGACCACCGGCATAGCGTTCGATAATGAAGGAAATAGCCATCAAAATCCCACCACCAATGACGAATGGCAACATATGAGAAATCCCGTTCATCAAGTGTTTATAAATCGCTGACCAACCACTTAAATTCGTTTCAGAACTGCTGGTATTAGCTTCAGTCGTATGATAAACGCCTGCCTTGCCATCCACAACTTCCTTGATCAATTTTTCCGGTTCATTAATACCAGCTACAACTGGGTGATTCGTTAAAGCTTTACCATCAAAACGTGGCATGTCAACTTTCTTATCGGAAGCGATGACCACCCCGATTGAACGCTTAATCTCATCAGCCGTTAAACGATGCTTAACACCTTCAGACCCATTAGTTTCAATCCGGACATCAACGCCTAATTTATCACCAGCCTTAATTAAAGCTTCCTCAGCCATATAGGTATGGGCAATCCCATTGATACAAGCCGTAACCCCAACGATTAATGGACGCTTATGATCAGTTGCTTGTGGTTTCGGCTTTTGATCAGCCGCATCTTTAGCTTGTTCAGCAGCTTCAAATAATGCTAAGACCTCACTTGGCTTCGTTGCATGCTTCAACTGTTCAACTAAATCAGGGTTAATCAATAAGCTAGCTAACTTTGATAAAGCTTCCAAGTGGGTATTATCAGCACCAGCAGGTGCAGCAATCATGAAGAAGAGATGAACTGGTTGACCATCTAAGGCATCAAAGTCAACACCAGCATTACTCTTGGCAAATAATACCCGAGCCTTAGTAATGCTCTTATTACGCGCATGTGGCATTGCAATTCCGCCACCAATACCAGTCGTACTCTCATGTTCACGGTCCCAAATTGACTTCACAAAAGCCGTCTGATCGTTAACAACACCAGTTTTAACTTCAAGTGCTGCCATTTCATCAATCGCAGCTTTTTTATCGGTAGCTTTTAGGTCCATAATCATGGACTCTTCAGCTAAAATATCTTTAATCTTCATTGTTTGCCCCCTTCCAATTAGGAAATTTGTGTCACCACAATTTGTGGTAGGACAGCTTCAATTTGACTCTTCACTGCAATATCCTTGGTAAAGGCAGTGGCGGCACCACAAGCCATCCCCATCCGGAAACTAGCGACTGGATCTTGGGTTCTGACGTAGGTCCCCACAAAACCAGCAATCATTGAATCGCCAGCACCAACTGAGTTAATGGCAGTTCCCACCGCACCTTTAGCATGGTAGAC
>DIDI01000043.1:2151-5480 GCA_002418055.1 Lactobacillus sp. UBA5804
ACCACCACATCGCCAGCCTTCAAATCAGCTAAGCGAGCCTTAAAAGCCGTAATTTCTTGAGCTGTAATCGTCGGACCGGCAGCATTAATTTCGGTTTCTTTCTGTGCATGCAATTTGACATTGACCCGCGTGTCATCGGAAATGGTCACAAAGTCACTGACAATCCGCTTTTGATTAAGTTGCCGGATTAATTCTTTCCCAGTAAAGCCACCCACAAAACCCCAAGCCGTATTATCAATTCCCAATTGGTTAAGGATTTGTGACACATTAATCCCCTTACCACCAGCTAAGAAAGTATCATTAGCCGTACGGTTAACCGCACCTGAGATCACTTCTGTGAGTGACATCACATAGTCAAGTGCTGGATTAACGGTAACTGTATAAATCATGAATAAATTGCCTCCTCTAGGCGAATGTCAGCTGGAATCGCTGCCTTCGCCGCTTGTGATAGTTGACTGGTAACAATAGTAGCCTGATTAGCTTGACCGAAAGTGACAAAATGGCGCTCACCAATTTTACTAGCATCCATTAAGATGTAAGTCGTCTGCGCTTGGGCCATTTCAGCTGCTTTAATGGCAGCTTCTTCCGGCTCTGGCGTCATCAAATGTCCCTGAACGTCAAGACCATTGGCGCCAATAAAGCTGGCCGTAAAGTTCATGGTAGCTAATTGCTTTAGTGCAAAGGTACCAACACCGGCGTGCGTATCCGCTTTGATCCGTCCCCCAATTAAAATGGTTTCAATTTGGTGGCCAAGCGCACAAAGAGCTGTCTCAAGCCCATTGGTCACGATGGTCAAATCACGAATTTGTGCTAAAAAAGGTACCATCTCATAGGTTGTCGTTCCGGCATCAATAAAAATATAACTTCCCGGTTGGACTTTGTGAGCTGCGTAACGCGCAATTGCAATTTTAGCTTGGTGATTCCGCCCAAAGCGGACATGTTGTGACACATCACGTGAAAAATCACGAATTGAACGTGCACCACCATGTACTCGGGTCAACACACCAGCTTTCTCTAGCTGAATGAGGTCACGTCGAATCGTTGACTCAGAGGTCTGAGTAAGATGACAGAGTTCTATGACCTGACATAAATCATGTTCATCTAGGTATTTTTCAATGACTCTTTGCCTTTTTTCGGTTAGCATATCATTACCCCTGTTGCATATTGTATGCGCGTTCATTACTAAAATCAATCATTTTTCGTCAGTTTAATTCAAAAAAGTTCAAGTTAAATCAAATTAACTTTTATTTCAAATGATCATACGGGAAAAATTAATACGTGAAAAAAGTATATTATTACCAGAAATGGATATAGACCAGATATAGCTATCTATATATTGTATCTTGATGTGTGTTTCAGCTATATGTTGTAGTAAAATAAAAAGTGAAATTATTAATTGAAAGGATTTAGCAAAAAATGCATGATAAAAAGGGTGTTTTATTGGTTAATTTAGGTAGTCCGACGGCACCAACAGCTAAAGCGTTAAAATTTACCTCAGTCAACTACTGAGTGATCATCGTATGATGTCACTACCATCATGTTTGTGGCAGCCCATCTTACATTTACTTTTTTTACCACTGCATACTACTAAATCCGCTAGGCGCTACCAACAGATCTGGGATGACCAGTTAGGTTCACCATTACACTTATTATACTAAGCGGCAAGCAACACTCTTGCAGGCGATCCTACCTGATTATACTGTCCGTTATGCAACGAGTTATAGTTCCCCCAGCATTACCAGCGTACTAAGCGACTTCGAACACGATGGAATTAGCAGTCTGACGGTCATCCCACTCTATCCTGAATATTCAACGATGACTGTTGGTGCGATTCACATCGCCATCGAGCACTTTTATGCCCAACGGCCAACCATGCCAGACTTGCATTTAATTAGTGACTATTCTGATTTTGAGCCTTATATTGCGGCCCTGGCCACTAAAATCAAGAATGCTATTAAACGTATTAAGCCAGATTGCGTACTTTTTTCCTATCATGATATTCCCAAGCATTATGCTGACACCGGTGACCCTTACAAGGCACGCTGCAATCGAACTACTAGCGCATTGCTGCGCCGACTCAACTTGACAATGCCTTGTTTTCAGAGCTATCAGTCGCAGTTTGGGCCGATTGCTTGGCTACAACCGCGAACTGCTGCTACCGTTAAGGGCCTAGCCGAAGAAGGTTATACCAATATGCTCGTCATTGCACCTAGTTTTGTATCTGATTGCCTAGAAACCATCGATGAACTGGCGAACCAAACCCGCGCGTCCTTCTTGCAAGCGGGTGGTCAGCATTTCCACTTGCTCTCTGCTTTAAACGATGATGCTGCTTGGATTGATGCCTTGGCACAGCTTGCCCACAAATATGATCCAAGTCACCGTGCATATCAAAAAAGCTAAGCATTAATGCTTAGCTTTTTTGATACAAATATGGGGCAATAACTTGCTGTGGATTAGCGCCATGACGAATTGCCAAAGCTAACTTAATGGTCACCTCAGCCAAAATTGCTTGTGGATCAATCACCTGATAAGGGTGATCAGGTGATTTTTCTTGTGCTAGTGAAAGCTCAGTACAACCTAGTAGTACCACATTGCAACCATAATCATCATGCATCTTTTGTAAAATGCGATGATACAAGGGACCATCGACCACACCTTGTTCCTTAATGTGTGTATAAATCAGACTCGTCACCATTTGTTGAATATCAGGGCCACCAAAGACCACTTCGCAACCGGCAGCGGTAATTTCTTGCTCATAAAGGCGGTCATAGATTGAGCCCTCAGTCGCAATTAACCCAATCTTACGTTCCCGAGGATACAGTTCCTTAAAACGATGAACCGCAATCCGCATCATATGCAAGAGCGGAATTGAACTGAGCGCAGACAAATCATCATAAAAGTAATGTGCCGTATTACATGGCAATACCATAAAATCAGGCTTTAACATCGCTTGGCCAAGGATATCAGCTTTTAGCGCAGGAAAAAAGCTAGGTGCGCGGTGATCCTTAATGTAAGCTGTCCGATCCGGGACTTCAGCGTCATTGACTAGAATGTAATTCAAATAGTCCTGATCTCTCGTAATTTTAACCTGGTGGTTGAGTAAGCGAACATAACTTTCAGTCGCGATTGTCCCCATCCCACCAATAATGCTAAAAAAATGCTTCATGAGGTTGACCCTACTTTTCTAAATCACGAATCACGTTCTGGGCAACGACAATATCTGATGGATATGGTGTGTCCACGCCGCGAATCTTCTGAAAGCCGTCAGCGCCCTTACCACAAATCAAGACCACATCATCTTTATTAGCCATCGCAATGGCCGCACGAAT
>DIDI01000029.1 GCA_002418055.1 Lactobacillus sp. UBA5804
TTAGTTAGTGAGGGGAAAGGTTGATTGCAAACTGCCGGAAATGTGGATCAGCAGCAGACCGTGGCTACGATTTATGGGCGCAACGTGGAAGCAGAGATGCTTCCGTTTGCGACGCAGGATACTGATTTTACGGTCACAGGATTATTGGCGAAGCCGACGTTAACTAGATCTAATCGGCATTTTATGACGTTACTGCTGAATGGTCGCTACATTACGAATTTGGTGTTAACGAATGCCATTATGACTGGCTATGGCAGTCAGTTGCCCCAGCGCCATTATCCTATTGCGGTGATTAATATTCAGGTTGATCCGCTCCTAGTCGATGTTAACGTCCATCCTACCAAACGTGAGGTGCGTTTATCGAAAGAGACAGCACTGGCACGGTTGCTGATAACGGCTATTTCTAAGACTTTAACTAACCAGCTAGCACCTAGCAGCGGGCTCACTAACTTGCTTCAAACGGGTCACCCAACGCTGGTTGATCAATTGCGTTTTAATCTGAACCAGCAGGTCGTCGACTCTAAGCGCCCTGAGATTACTAAGCCTAGTACTACGGAGTTAGCATCGTCCGATGCGAAGGAGCCTGACCGCAAGTATGTTTCTATGAAGCAAATTCGTAGTGATGATCGCTATCTTTTAACCGCTAGCTGGGATGCCAATGTGCGCGAGCAGCAGACGTTACGACCATTTCCACTTGATTCGGCTAGCAATGTCGAATCAAGTGCGGCTGCTAAGCTGAGCAATCGCTTGCCACAGTTAACTTATCTAGGGCAATTTGATCGTTATTTATTGGCTAGTGCCGACCATGATTTATATTTATTGGACGCGCCAGCAATCCAGCGCCGGCTGATTTATGAGCGTTTACTGGGTGAACTTACCAATCGTCAGATTAGTCAGCAACAATTACTTACCCCGCTAGTACTCGATTTTGGTGAACTTGACTTTTTAGAAATCAAAGCCAAATTGCCACTGCTGCGTGAATTGGGACTTTTATTAGCTGAATTTGGTCAACATAGTTTTATTCTGCACGGCTATCCGAATTTCTTACAGGATAATCAGGAGGCGCGTCTGCGGGAATTAATTGAACTCTTTCTCCATCAAGATGAAGCTAATCCGGTGAAATGGCGTGAGCGTCTGGCTCGTGATGAAGCTAGACATCAAGCAGCAGCGCGTTCCAAGCTAACGGCTGTTGCTGCTGCCAGCTTGTTAGCTCAATTGGCAAAGGTTCCAGACCCCTATCATGATCCGGATGGTCAACTAACCTTGGTAGCAATCAATCAACGCGATTTACAAAAAATGTTTAAACGCTAAGGAGGCAACATGTACGAATACCTATCCGGTCAAATTACCCAAATTACTCCCAGCTATCTGGTGATTGAAGTACAGGGAATTGGGTATAAAGTTTTTTGTCCTAGTCCGTATGCCTATCACTTAAAGCAAACCGTGCGCATTTATATCGAACAAATTGTGCGTGAGACCGGGGTAATGCTCTACGGCTTTGAGAGTGCTGAAGATAAAGGGCTGTTCTTAAAGCTATTGAGTGTTTCGGGGATTGGTCCGAAGAGCGCCATTGCGATTATGGCGGCTGAAGACAGTGAATCGTTGGCTGCTGCGATTGAACAGGGCGAAATTAAATATTTGACGCAATTTCCTGGTGTTGGTAAAAAAACGGCTTCGCAAATTGTCCTTGATTTAAAAGGTAAATTGGGTGATTATGTGGCGCGCATTGATCAAACGCCAGCTGAGGATTTGGCCCCTAGCTTAAATGATGCCTTGCTTGCGCTCCTAGCCTTAGGCTATACTCAAAAAGAAGTTAATCGCATCACCCCTAAGTTAGCACAGCTTGATTTAGATTCGGCTGATGCGTATATTAAACGTGGACTAGCCTTACTCTTGAAACGGTAACTGATATAATAGAAGCATGATGGGAAGGAAGTGAAGGCCATGAGTGCCAAAGAGGATATTACCAGTAGTGAGTCCAAGGTCGATGAGGCACCGATTGAACAGTCACTGCGACCTCAAAGTCTTAAGCAATATTTAGGCCAAGAACGCGTCAAACATGATTTGGCCATCTACATTCAAGCTGCTAAGCAGCGTGATGAGGCCCTTGACCATGTCCTTCTCTATGGTCCGCCTGGATTAGGTAAGACAACGTTAGCCTTTGTGATTGCACATGAACTTGGCGTTGAGGTTAAAAGCACCAGTGGTCCTGCAATTGAAAAAGCGGGCGATTTAGTGGCATTATTATCGGACCTCAATCCTGGGGATGTGCTCTTTATTGATGAGATTCATCGTCTGGCCAAGCCGGTCGAAGAAGTTCTCTATTCTGCCATGGAAGACTACTATATTGATATTGTCATTGGTGAAGGACAAACGACTCATGCCGTGCATGTCCCCTTGCCGCCTTTTACGTTGATTGGCGCGACCACGTTGGCGGGTCAACTTTCTGCACCGCTACGTGATCGTTTCGGGATTGTGGAGCACATGCAATATTACACGGTGCCAGAACTTGAACAAATTGTGGTCCGCTCGAGTCATGTTTTTCAGACTGAGATTCAGTCGCAAGCGGCCCATGAATTAGCCCGTCGTTCGCGGGGAACGCCGCGGGTGGCTAACCGCTTGTTGAAACGCGTCCGTGATTTTGCCGAAGTAGGCGGGGAGCAGACAATTTCGCTTACCACAACTAGTCATGCCCTTGACCAGTTGCAAGTCGATGAGCAAGGATTGAATCAGACGGACCGTAAATTGCTAGCAACCATGATTAAAAGTTATCATGGCGGTCCAATAGGGATTCGCACGTTGGCAGCTAATGTCGGTGAGGATATTGAAACCATTGAGGCGCTGTACGAGCCTTACTTGTTGCAGATGGGCTTTATTGTCATGACACCGCGCGGGCGCATGGCAACCGATAAAGCTTATTTACAATTAGGCTTACCCTTGCGCCGGCATGATAAGTGACAAGTAGCCAGAATTTTTGTATGATAATGCTATTGGTAACAAGACTGATAGAGAAATGTAAAGGTGGAGAACTGAATGACTTTATTTTTAGCAGCAGCTAACGGTGGCGGTCAAAATATGTTGATGATTGTCCTATTTATTGGCTTAGGACTTTTTACTTATTTTGGGATGTTACGTCCACAAAAAAAGGCTCAACAAAAACGTTTAGACATGATGGGCCAATTAAAACCTGGTGATCAGGTGGTATTGGTCGATGGTTTGCATGGCAAGGTGGATGCTATCAACGAAGCTGACAAGACGGTGGTGATTGATGCTGACGGTATCTATTTAACTTTTAGTCGTATGGCAGTCCGTGAAGTGATTCCTAGTCAACCGGTTGAAACCGATAAAGTAGCTGAACCAGCTGAACCAGTTAAATCGACTGAGGCGCCTGAGTCACAACCTGAGGATCATGAATAACTATCAAGGCGCGCTAGCGCCTTTTGTTTTGCTAAAAATGAGAATGGCTCATTAAAGAAGCGGCCTTAGGAGGTTTATGATGCAAGATATTCCAGCAGTGATGATCATTTTCGGTGGTAGCGGCGATTTAGCTCATCGTAAGTTGTATCCAGCGCTATTTAATTTGTATGAACAGGGGCTGTTACATGCACATTTTGCCGTGATTGCAACTGCACGGCGGCCTTGGTCGCATGCTTTTTTGCAAGAACAAGTAGCAGATGCAATTCATGAAGTAAATCCAGAAGTTGATGAGGAACATTTAACGGCTTTTGCGAGTCACTTCTACTATCAGAGTCATGACGTCACAAAAGTTGATCACTACGTTACTTTAAAGAATCTAGCTGCTAAGCTTGACCAGAAATATCATGCGCAAGGAAATCATGTGTTCTATATGGCAATGGCACCACGCTTTTTTGGCACGATTGCCACCCATATTAATGATCAACGCTTAACCAGCACTGGTTTTAATCGCATCGTGGTCGAAAAGCCATTCGGTCGTTCTTTAGAGACAGCTGAAGAGCTCAATCGACAAATTACGGCTTGTTTTGAAGAAAGTCAGATTTTCCGCATTGATCATTATTTAGGCAAGGAAATGATTCAAAACATTTTGCCGCTGCGTTTTGCGAATCCGCTGATGCGGCAAGCATGGAATCATGAACAAATTGCCAATATCCAAGTGACTTTAGCTGAACGTTTAGGCGTGGAGGCGCGAGGCGGTTACTATGAGACCGCCGGCGCTTTACGAGATATGGTGCAAAATCACATTTTTCAAATTGTGACCTTACTGGCGATGCCGGAACCGACTGATCCAAGTGCCAACGCGGTTCATCAGGCTAAGCAGACGCTACTTGCTAGTCTGCAGCTACCGACGCCAGAACAAGTCAGTCAGCATTTTATTCGTGGTCAATATGCGGCGAGTGATCGCACCTTTGCTTATCGCAATGAGCCGAATGTCGCGCCCGATTCAACGACAGAAACCTATGTGGCTGGGCAAATCAAGTTTACTGCTGGTCCCTTAGCTGAAGTGCCGATTTACTTCCGCACCGGGAAAGCCTTGAAAGAAAAAATGAGCCGAGTCGATGTCGTCTTTAAGCCAGTCAAGTCATTTTATGGTGAAGCCACTGCTAACTATTTAACCATTGAATTTGATCCTAAAAATTGCCTGACTTTAAGTCTCAACGGCAAGCAAATTAAAGGACCAGGCTTGCGTCAAGAACAATTTACCTATGCTTTAAGTGATTATGAAACAAGTATCGTACCAGATGGCTATGAGCGATTGTTGCACGATGTTTTTGTTAATAATTCGGTTAACTTTACCCATTGGGCTGAACTTAAGCGTTATTGGGAATTCATTGATGCGATTGAGAGCGCTTGGCAAGCGGAAAATGCCACTGGTGAACCCGCAATTGCGCAGTACCCACCATACCACTATGGACCACATAGTAGCCGAAAGATTTTTGCTACTACGGATATGAAATGGATCTATGGCTAAGACGGATTTACTTCCGCGTAATGATGTGCATCGCCGAATTATCCATTTGGATATGGATGCTTTCTATGCGTCGGTGGAATTGCGTGATCATCCGGAATTAGCGGGAAAAGCCGTGGTGGTGGCTTACGATCCGCGTGAACATCATGGTCACGGTGTCATTACAACCGCTAACTATCAGGCACGCAAGTACGGGGTGGGCAGTGCCATGCCAGCGATTGATGCCGTCCGCTTGGTGCCGGCTAATGAGCTCGTTTTTGTGCCACCACATTTTGAAAAATATCATGCGGTTTCCAATCAGGTACGCAGCGTTATGCGCGAAGTGACTGATTTAATTGATCCAGTTGCGCTAGATGAAGCTTATCTCGACGTGACTCAAAATAAATTAGGCACCTATTCAGCAATTGCTCTAGGTGCATATCTGCAGCGGCGGGTTTATCAAGTCACGGGTCTGACTGCTTCGTTTGGCGTTTCTTATAATAAGATTTTGGCCAAGATGGGGTCAGAATATGCCAAGCCGTTTGGTCGGACGATTATTTTGCCAGAGGAAGCGGTGGCTTTTCTAAGTCAGCAGGATATTGCGACTTTCCCCGGTATTGGTAAAAAAACGCAGGTCATTTTACGCCAGTTGGGTTTGAATACTGGACATGATTTACAACAGCAGCCAGTGGAATGGTTCTTACGGCGCTTTAAAAAACAAGGCTATCAAATGGCCATGCATGCTTGGGGCATTGATTTACGTCCGGTTTTGGCCCACCGGCAGCGTAAGTCATTGGGCAAAGAGCAAACCTACAATCCGAGTCTGTTCACCCAAAAAGCTGCTTTATCACAATTAGAACAGCAAAGTCAGCGGGTCAGTGAGGCTTTAAAAAGGCAGCATCTGTCTGCCAGCTGTGTGACCCTGAAAATTCGTAATGCGAAGTTTGAGACGATGACTCACCAGGTTCAACTTAAGCGTCATAGCGATGATGCGAGCACAATTTATTGGGCTGTCAGAGGGCTCTTTTTACCACTAACGGCATTTTGGACCAGTGGGGTTTGCTTATCTGGGGTTTCTAGTAGTCAATTGGCAGCAACTACCTACGCCCAAATCGATTAGTTTTAGACATCTGAATGTTAATCTACTACAGTATACACTGGTTTTCTGGTAAACCATAGGGTAAACATTTTTAAGGAGTAAACAAATGAGTATGAATAATTTTGATGCAATCTTAACTAAAATCAAACATTATGACACCATCATTTTCCA
>DIDI01000046.1 GCA_002418055.1 Lactobacillus sp. UBA5804
CTATTAATTCAGTTTGACATCGATAAAATAAAAGATGCTGGATATGATCTTTCAACATTTATCATTATTACAAACACTTCAGAATTCAAGCAAATTAGCCTTATTCAAGGAAATGAAGGCAATCACGGACGCAATATGCTCAAGGCAATAGTATAAAAGAAGCTAGACTATTTCCCCCCTTATAGACATAACACACTAGCTCCTACATAAAAACACTTATTATCACAATTGATACCAAGTGGTTTTTTTAATGTCGTTAACGTGCTTTATAGTGACGCCACGCGCGCCGCAAATGATAATCGCGTTCCATTAACATGGTTGCAAGGAGCGTTCCGACTGCAATTGCGCCAGTTACAACCGCTACCCGAATTAGCATCGTTACCGCGGTCGCAGTTTCACCGCTAAGTAGCGCCCGGACTGCTAAATAGGCAGGTACACCGGGCACTAGTGGCACCAAACCAGGAATGTTAAACACCGTCACCGGACATTTCTTAATCCGAGCAAACAATAAGCTAAAAATACCCAGTGCCAGTGCTGCCAACAAATTCGGAATAGCATGTCCGAAATGTGCCTGAAAACTTACCCAGTAAACCATCCAACCTACGACACCATTAATACCCGCAAAGTTTAAAGCCCGGTGAGGTACATTAATGATGAGGGCAAATCCCACTGAAGCAATATAAGAAAAAATAATATTAATGAGGATCTGTAGCCAAATTGTCATTTCATGCTCCAAAGAATTTAATCACTAAAGCGACGCCCGCGCCCAATGACACTGCCGTAAGCCCTGCTTCAACTAAACGCACAATACCCGAAAGTAAATCGCCCATAAATAAATCACGTAGCGCATTGGTAAGGGCCACTCCAGGGACCAAAGTCATTAAGCCACCAATTAAAATATTCGCAACTGTGGTGACTGGGAAAAAGTGGTGCAATAGTAGTGCCAATAATCCCATGACAATCGTCGCTAGTAGCTCCGAAATAAAGCGAATTCGGGTCATCTGTTTGAACCAAACATAGGCCAAAAATCCTAAGCTACCAACTCCTGCAGCAGCGGGAAAATCAATCCAGTCATAATCATTCATAAATAAGACCATGAGTGTCGCACTAAGTGCCGCCGCGCCTAATACTTGTAGCCACAGCGGAAAACTTGGCGTCGTCGTTTCCACTGCCTCAATCCGGTCTTTCAATTCGGCAAAATCTAACTCATGATTCGCAAATTCCCGCGATAGCCCATTAACACGATCCACGAGCTCTAAATTCATATTCCGTTCACGTACTTGAATCATTTGTGATAATTCACCACCAGCTAAACTCATAAAAACACCAGTTGGCGTTGCAAATACCCGGGGATCCCTGACACCCGCATTTCTCGCAATACGCAACATGGTATCTTCAACTCGGTACATTTCACTGCCACCAACAATCATGAGTCGGCCGGCTGTCAAACAAATGGCCAAAACTTGCTGATAAAATTCTGTTTCTTCACTTTGTCGCATCATGGCGCATCACCGTTTAAATTTAATGGGTCATCTGTTCGATATCAATCGTCTTATCAACCCAATCTCCTGCAAAAAAGTCACGCTCATGGGAAACGATAATCACGCCACCTGGAAAGTTGATAATGGCCTGTTTTAAGGCGGCCTTAGTCGCATTATCCAAGTGATTGGTCGGTTCATCTAAGAAGAGTAAATTAGCGGGTTCAAATTGCATTTTAGCTAATTTCACTTTTTCCTGTTCCCCACCCGATAGCTCCTTTAAGGCGCTCATTGCTTGTTGCGCGGTTAAGCCCATGCGTGCTAACGCCTGTCGGAGTTCCTTGGGCTTTTGCTGGTCAAATTCCCCTTGCAAAAATTGCAGTGGGGTCATGTTACCATTGGGCCACTGTAAATCTTGATTAAAATAAGCGAGTTTCGCGGTGGTCGACAAGTCGAAGTGGCCTGAAATAGGTGCTAATTGCCCTAATAACGTCTTTAGCAGGGTCGTTTTACCAATCCCATTAAAACCAGTAATGGCCACCTTTTCATCCCCACCAACCGAAAAATTGAAAGGCTGCTGGACTAACGCCTGGTCATAGCCGATTACCAAATCTTGTGTCTGTAATAATAAATTAGAAGCTGTTGCCACATAAGGAAAGTCAAAATGAGCTTGCTTGTTACTCTTAGGTGGCGTTAAGACAGTCATGCGATCTAACTGTTTAGCCCGAGACTTCGCACTTTTAGAGCGAGTACCCGCCTTATTTTTACGAATGTAGGCTTCTGTTTTAGCAATCTTACGTTGCTGATTAACATAGGCTTTAAGATACGTCTCACGGTTAGCGGCTTTTTGCCGCATCGCCTGCTTTAAAGTACCTGTATAACGCGTAATCGTGCCAAAAGCAATATCAATCACACAATTGGCAATCCGACCTAAGAAATCATCATCATGACTTACGACAATAAACGCCCCGCTAAAGGCATTTAAATAATCTACCAGCCAATCAATATGAGAGACATCAAGGTAATTAGTTGGTTCATCGAGGACTAAAACATCCGGCTGTTGCAAGAGCAATTTCGCCAGAATTAATTTCGAACGCTGGCCTCCGGATAATTGCGCCACATCACGCTCATAACCCAGGTCAGCCAATCCTAAACCACTCGCAACGCGATCAATTTCAGTATCAATACCGTAAAAATTCTGTTCTTCTAGTGCAGTTTGAAGTTGACCAGCTTTCACTAGTAAATCAGCATCATTCGTCGTCCCATACTTTTCGTAGAGCGCATTCAGCGCATCAGCTTTGCGATATAACGGTGCAAAAGCTGTTTGCAAAAAGGTTTTAATGGTAGTTCCTGGTGTTAATTTCGCATATTGATCAAGATAGCCCACACTAACACGCGTTTGCCATTTAACTTGGCCGTCGTCAGGCAACAGCTCGCCTGTCAAAATTTTAATCAGTGTGGACTTCCCCACCCCATTTTGACCCGTGACCCCCATATGGTCTTCTTTATTTAATTCAAAATTGGCATCTTCATACAAAGTTTTATCAATAAAACTTTGACTTAATGCATTAACTGTTAATAGACTCAAGGCAATCCTTCCCTAATCTCAAGATTCTTGATTCAAATGATGTTCTTCATAGTGTTGTAGCTGGACGAGCACGCACGGCCATTGTCGCTTGGGAATAATCAAGCGTAAACGGTGTTCATAAATGGGAAAATCACTCGCCTTACGGCCCGTAATGGTTGCCAATTGCTGATCCGTTAAATGGTATTCGTAAACAATGCGTTTAATTTCAGCTGAGGCATGACCACTAAAATAAGCAGTGACAAACGCCCAAATGCCACCAGCACTGGCAATTAAGATGGCCAGAGGTACAGGCAAATGAAAGCTGCGCACCGTCACTAGCAAAATGGCACTAAAACTAATTGCGGCCGCAACAACACCATAACCAACTGGGAAAAATGAATTTCGACGCATGTGAAGCCTGCTTTCTGTAATCATCACGACCTGGGCATCAATTCGTTGCTAGTTTATTTTAGCACGCAATCACTCGTAAGAAGCAAAGAAAAGAAGCCTAGCAGTGCTAGACTTCTTTTCAATGGTTTAAATTAAGCTTGACCAGGACGCGCTTTCTTCAAAACCGGCTCTCCTGGCTTCATCTGATCGTGATAACCCCACAGATAAGTTAAGGTAAAACTAATGATGATGGTCACCAAACTAGACAGTAAGAACGCATAGAAACTGGTCAGTTGTGCTGGGTTCTTCGGATTAAAGAACGACGAGAAACCAATCAGTGATCCCGTAAAGCCGTACATACTACCATGCATTAAACCAGTAATCAGACCACCGGCAGCCGACCCAACTAGTCCTGAGATAAAGACTTTGCGAAAACGCAGGTTAACCCCATAAATAGCAGGCTCAGTGACGCCACAAAAGGCTGAAATTGCGGCAGCAAATCCTAATTCTTTGGTATCAGCGCGGTGTGATTTAATTGCTACCGCCAAAACTGCTGCCCCTTGAGCCACCATCGTACTTGAAATGATAGCATTTAATGAACTTTGACCAGAACCGGCAATTTGCTGAGCCACCAGTGGCACAACCCCCCAATGCAGCCCGAAAATAACGAGTACTTGATAAAAGCCACCAATGACTAAGCCGCCAGCCCAGCCAGAGACGCCGACTAACCAATTAATTAAGTTGGCAATCCCATTGGCAAAACCCTGGATAATGGGCCCGGTCACCACTAAGGTGATTGCGGAGACCACTAAAACCGTCAGCAAAGGATTAAAAATCATCTGCAAATAGCTTGGTAGCCATTGCTTCAACCGATCACTGACTTTTTTAGCTAGCCAAGCTGCTAAAATCATTGGAAAGATCGAATACGTATAATTCAAGTATTGAAACTTAAAACCAGCAATACTGAACATCGTAGTGTAACTTTTACCCCACGTAATCAATTGGGGATAAGTTAACACCCCGCCAATGACCGCCGCGACAATGGGATCGCCATTGAGACGTTTAGCTGCCGCAAATCCAACTAATATCGGTAGGAAGAAGAACGCTGAATCGGCAATGGCGCTAACCGTTAAGTAAAACCGACTCGTCGGTAAAATTAACGTGCCTAGTTGTGGCAAACTCAGTAATGCCAGCAAGCCTTTGATGATACCAGAAGCAGCGATGACCCCAATCACTGGACTCATTGCCCCAGTAATGAAACCAATTAAATTACCAAAAGCCGCAGTAATCCCCTTGCTTTTAACCGCTGGTTCCTCAGCACCCTGCGTTAGATTCCCCAATTGCGCCATAATGGCGTCGAATACGCCTGCCACGTCCGTGCCAATCACAACCTGATATTGACCCTGAGCTTTGTCATAACGTACTTCAAGAATGCGACGGGTGTGCTTTAAGACTTCTGAATTAGCACGATGCCAATCCTTTAAATAAAAACGAAGCCGTGTGATACAGTGAATCACATTTTTGATATTATCAGGCCCGCCCACTTGCTTGATAATCAGCTTAGCTAAATCGGAATCAGATAGTTTAGCTCCCGTTGCTGCAGCTTGACTGTCTTTTAAGAAGCCAGTCGCCACTTTTTCTCCGGCTTTAACCGTGCCCTGCTGGACATCAATTCCGGCTAATTTAGCTGCCGCATTCGTGACTAGTACGAGCAATGTGGTTTGCCGACCAGCTTGCTCAATTGCAGCTAAATCCATTTGTGCCATTTTTGTCCCAGCGGTTACCTCATCACCAACTTTAACGGTCACGTTAAACGGGCGACCCGCTAAGTCCACCGTATCAATTCCCATATGGACTAAGACTTCCAGACCTGTTTTGGTCGTAATCCCAATTGCATGTTTCGTTTCGGCAACTAAGGTTACTTTCCCTGTCACTGGTGCTAAGACTCGCGACTCACTAGGTACTAACCCGAAGCCTTCTCCCATGGCCCCACTCGCAAATACGCGGTCACCGGTTTTCGCTAGCGCAACCACCTCGCCACTTGTTGGGGCTAATAAAATCATTTCTTTCATAGCGTCCTCCATTGTAAGCTCTTTCAATACTGCTTGTCTTTATCTTAATCCTGTCTATACATGATGTCAATTCAAAAGGTTAAGCGCTTTATTTATTATTAAACATTGATTACCAGATTTAATGAGCTTGACTAGACATGTGATATACTAAAGCTGTTACCAGCTCGTCAAGCAAGACTAGGAGAACCTCAGATGCAAAGTAAATACGATTTAATTGCCCAAGACTTGTTGTCCAAAATCAAACACCAACAATACGCAGCCGGTACCTTTTTACCTAGTGAAAAGCAATTAGGTGATCTCTACAGCACTTCGCGTGAAACAATTCGTAAAGCGTTGGGCCAGCTTGAACAACAAGGTCTGATTCAAAAAATTCGCGGTAAAGGGTCGATTATCTTAGACTTGCAGCGATTAACCTTCCCCATTTCGGGAATTGAAAGTTTCAAAGAATTGACCCAACATCAAAAGCTGGTCAGTGAAACGCAAGTCCTCAAACAAATTAAAACCATGAGCCCCAGTCATTTCAATGGACTCACGCTGACCTCGCAGCCGGCGCACTACTTGGAACGCTTGCGTTTAATTGATCAGGTTCCGGTCATCTTAGACTGTGATTATTTATTAACACCACCTATTACGACCCTGCCCAAAACAGCAGGTGAGAATTCCCTGTATGAATATATTGAGCAAGAACT
>DIDI01000027.1 GCA_002418055.1 Lactobacillus sp. UBA5804
TATGGCAACTGTGTTGTAACATATGACAACACGGCCCATTGCAATGAAAAGACGACCGCAAGGTCGTCTTTTTTGTGCACATCAATTATTTTATTAGCCATGATATCGTTTAAAATATTACTTTTTGGCTACAAAAATTATAATTCGGTTGTTTAAAATTTGGTTAGTTTGTACAATGGAGGATATCTATGAGAGGCGGGGAATGGTGAGCATGAGACATAAACTAATCGATAAGATAGCGGTAGCGACCATGCTTGCAGGCGTTGTTGGTCCAGTAGCAACTGGGATAATGGGAGTTAAGGCAGCCCAGTTGATAACGGTCTCGGCGGATTCTGATACTAAGCCTGGTCCTCGACGATTTTTGCAAATGGCGATTGGGCAGGCACAACGTGCAGCTAAAAAATATGGTGTTTATCCTTCTATCATGATTGCGCAATCGATTATTGAATCCGGCTGGGGCAGTTCAGAGCTGGCTACGCAAGCTAATAATCTCTTCGGGATTAAAGTGGGTAATGGTTGGACGGGCGAGCAGATTGAGATGCCGACTGGGGAAGAAACAGTTAGTGGTGGAAAATATTATATTATTACTGCTTCTTTTCGAAAATATCATTCATATGAAGCTTCCTATGATGACAATGGGGCAGTATTACGCCTTAACCCTACCTATTACAAAAAGACATTTTTAGAAAATTCTAATTCTTACAGTACGGCTGTAAAGGGCCTAAAAGCTTATGCAACGGATCATAACTATATAATTAAAATTGCAACCCTTATCAGTCGAGCTGGGTTAAATAAATATGGGCTAAATCAATATGATCCGACAATTAGCTGGCCTAATGCCACTTACTATGCAAGTCAAAATGCCCATACTTACGTGGCGCCAACCAATCATTCTGTCACTAAGGTGAGTGGCAATAACATTGTTAAGGGGCAAAAGTATGTCGTCGATAAAATGATTTCTTACCCTGATGGCTCAAAGCGGCTGCATCTAGCAGGTTTAGGCTGGGTTAACAATACTGTCGTCAGCACAACGCCAGCTAAGCCCAAAACACCCAAACCCGTTACCCCAGCCAAACCGAAAACGCCGGCGACTAAGCCAGTTATCGTCAAGAAGCCTGATATTCGCTACTTTACCACCAAGAAGCCTTACCGCTTGCTAGTGGTGCATCGTGCCTATCTCTACGGACTTAACCGTAAACGGGTGGCTGGTAGTGTCGCCGCTGGCTCGTATGTTAATACCTATGGATATGTGCTGATTTCTGGTCATAAATATTATAAGCTGGCTGGCCCCAAGTATTTAGCAGCTGGTAATATTGATGGTACTAAGCGTACCTTAAGGCATTCCGCATACCTTTATAACAGTGCCCGGCGCCGAGTTGGTAAAAAAACTTACCGGGTAGGTTTAGCAGTTAGAACTTATGGCGGCGCGGTTTCACTCGCTGGTAAAGCTTACTACCTAGTTGGTAGAAACCAGTATATCAAGCGTACTAATTTCTAAGGATTGAGAGGCGTTTATGGCTTTATTGAAGCAAAAACGAGTGGCTATTATTTTTGCATTGGTAGCAGTGATTGGCGTTGCTGGTTTCAGCTGGTCCAAGTGGGGTGATAGCCAGGTCAGTGGTGCGGCCTCGATTAATAGTTTAGCTGTACAAAATCGGTATGTTGGTGTCAGCTCACTGAAGAAGTTATTAAAACAGCACGGCATGGCTTACCATCCTTTTGAAAAATTTTCTTATGGGACCTCAAATCAGAAACCTAACGGCATTGTCATACACGAAACTGCGACGCCAGATGCGACTGCTTGGGATGAAGCCCAGTATTTTAACAACAATTGGCGGAATTCCGAAACCTATGTGCATGCGATTGTTGATGACAAGCAAGTCATTCAACTGATGTCACCAGGGCGTGGCCTTGTCTGGGGGGCGGGCCCAATGGCTAATAGCCGCTTCATCCAAATTGAGCTAGCTGAAGTGAATACCCGTGACCAGTTTGCGAAGTCCGTCAATAATGATGCGATTTATATTGCTGGATTGTTGCACCAATACAATTTAAAACCGATTCGTGCAACGTCGCAAAATGCATCGACTGCGACCATTTGGACACATAATGCCGTCTCTAACATTTTAGGTGGGACTGACCATACTGATCCCATTGGCTATTTTCACCGCTGGAATTACAGTATGGGTGAATTTTTCGCATTGATTGTCCACTATTATAATCAGCAATCAGGTACCACGAATGATACTGGCAGCAGCAGTAGTTCTAGCCAAGCATCAAGCAGTGCTAAGACGAGTACCTCAAGTAGTAAACAAGCAAGTTCTCAGTCACAGAAGCCGCTACCAGCATTGCCAGCAGGGCATTCGAGAAAATTAGTGCACACCGCTTATCTCTATAATAGTGTTGGGCATGTTACTAGTACCCGCAAACCAAGTGGTAGCCAAGTAACGGTATATGGTACGCGGATGTTTGCGGGGCGTAAGTTCTACCGAGTGAGTCGGTACCGTTACATCGTCGCTTATAATCTCGATGATCAGCTAAAACGCTTAGGTCATGCGGCTTATGTCTATCAGGCCAATGGCCATAAGACAGGGACGCTTAAATCAGCTAGCAGTCAGGTTCATGCCTACGATCGCCTAACTTTACGGGGACGGAAATTCTATCAAATTGGTAATAATCGCTATGTGGTGGCGACTAATATTGATGGTAATGAGCGACGTCTCAAGGCTAATGCCTATCTTTACACGGCCAATGGTCGTCGTTATGGCAGCCAGATTTTGCGGAAACAAACCATCACGAGAACCTATGGCAGCCGGGTTAGATTAGCTGGAAAGTATTATTACCAGCTATTTCCATATGCGCTGGTCAAGGCCGCTAACTTTTATTAAGCGGTTAACTGAAAAGTCGCAATCGAGCTTAGATTGCGGCTTTTTTGGTCGCAGAGAATGGTTATGGCTGCAGGCTAATTTTCTTAAGCCAACTAATTCAGACAAAATAGTCAATATGACTAGGAATTCTTTTTCTTAATGTGTAAAATGTATGTGAAGTGTTGCATAAACAAAGGAGATATTTCATGGCTAAATTAGTATTAATCCGTCACGGACAAAGTGAATGGAACCTCTCAAACCAATTTACCGGTTGGGTTGATGTCAACCTTTCAGATAAGGGAGTCGAAGAGGCCAAGAAAGCAGGTCGTCTGCTCAAGGAACATGGCTTAGAATTTGATCAAGCTTATACTTCAGTGTTAACACGTGCAATTAAGACGTTACACTTTGCACTAGAGGAAAGTGGTCAACTCTGGATTCCGGAAACTAAGAGCTGGAGATTAAACGAACGTCATTATGGTGCTTTACAAGGTTTAAACAAAAAAGCCACTGCTGAAAAGTATGGTGATGACCAAGTTCATATTTGGCGTCGTTCATACGACGTTTTACCACCAGCAGTTGCTGATGATTCTGAATTCAGTCAAACACATGACCGTCGTTATGCGGATCTTGACCCACAAATCGTACCAAAGGCTGAAAACTTGAAGGTTACTTTGGAACGCGTTATGCCATTCTGGGAAGATCATATTGCACCAGATTTATTAGCAGGCAAGAACGTCATTATTGCTGCGCACGGTAACTCATTACGGGCTTTAACGAAGTATATTGAAAATATTTCTGACGCTGATATTATGGATCTTGAAATGAAGACTGGTGAGCCAGTTGTTTATACCTTTGACAAGCAATTGAAGGTTGTTAACAAAGAAAAGCTTGACGATTAATTAACACTTAAGAAGCACCTACAATGAGGTGCTTTTTTAGGACAAAAAAAGTCACTACCAATGGTAGTGGCTCTTTTTATCAACTTGTTCCAAAAATCTATTATTATTTCTAAATTTTTAAAGAACAAATCCATTATATTATATTAGAAAGCAGAATGCCATATCTTTTTAATTTATAACCGACTAATTTTGCTTGGAAACCGCTTCAATTGCTATTGCCATAGTATCTCGTTTATTTTAGATTGACCTTAAAGAAATTCCGTTGTACCCTTATGAGTGTATTAAGTGGGGTGTTATTATGCAAACAATTGGAAATTCATTATTACACGTCGCCATCGACGAGAATGGTGCTCAGCTTGCACAATTAACGACTGCGGATGGTCAATTTGATTATTTAGCGGGGCTAGATCAACATCTGCAATTGGTCTTCCCAGCTACCGATGCGGCTAATTTAACCACCACTTTGGCATGGACTGTGGTTGACAAGGGGGATGCTCGGGTCAGCTTAACGATGATTGATACTGACGCTTCCCGAGTCCAATTTCCGTATCATTTTGAGTTGATGGTGACCTATGCCATTGAAGGTAATCAACTGAGTATCTCGCATTATCTGGAAAATAATTCCGAGCAAGCGATGCCTTACGTACTTGGCTTAAATTTACCGGTTGCCAGTGGCTTCACACCTCAGCAGCAACCTAACCAAGTACGTTTGACGAGTGAGGAGCACGAACTAGAAGTGGTATCAGCTGAATTGCAACTGTCAGTTGCGAATCAAGTAACTGCGGTGTCTGCTGCCGCTGCACTAGCTCCCCATACGAGTCAGACTTTTGGCTTGACATTGACGCTGAAGTAATTTTAATGATTTTAATAAGATACTAAAGCAGACCATGGTTGGCTTGCTTTTTTTGTTATAATACAGAATGATTTTTCAAGCGGGGAGCCGTAAAGAATATGAAGTCAAATGATCAGCAGCCCAAGCAACCAGTGGGGCAGCGTATGAGAAGGCGAAAGCGCCTTTTGAGATGGCTAGGGCGAATTGTCGTAGCTGGTGTTGTGATTGCAGCCATAGCGGTTGGCTACGTTTATTTTCGTGCTAAGCAAGCCGTTGATAAGACCTATGACCACCAAAATGCGGTAACTGTCAAACAAGGTGAATTTAATGGCAAACGGCCCTTTGCAGTCCTATTATTAGGGACCGATACGGGGGCCTTAGATCGTACCGATAAGCTAGGCAATACCGATACAATGATTTTGGCAATCGTTAACCCTAAACGCAAACGCTACTCGCTGGTTTCAATTCCACGTGATACGATGGTTAAAATCTATGGTAGTAAGGATCACAATCAGCCAGTGGCTAAAATTAATGCCGCTTATTCCTTAGGTGGTGCTCAGTCGTCCTTAAAGACGGTTTCACGTTTACTCAATGTGCCACTGAAATATTATGCGCTAGTCAATATGGGCGGTATTATGAAGATGATTCGCTATGTCGGGGGGTTAGAAATCCGGCCAACCTTGAGCTTTAGCTATGGGGGTTACCGCTTCAAGAAGGGTAAGTTGACCCGGATGGGTGGTGCTGGGGCGTTAGCTTATTCGCGTATGCGCTACACCGATCCCCTAGGAGATTATGGCCGCCAGGAGCGTCAGCGCCAAGTAATCACGACCTTGATTGAAAAGACGGTTTCGCTAAATTCGCTGACTAATTTAGATAAAATCCTGACTTCAGTGTCAGGCAATGTGAAGACGAATATCCCTTTTACCGCATTACAGAAAATTGCAATCAATTATCGTAGTGCGGCTACAACCTCCCATAGTGATTATTTGCATGGCTATAGCTGCGAGATTGATGGCAGTAGCTATCAGGTGCAGCCAACGGCAGAGTTGCAACGCATTACCAACTATGTGCGCAGCGAATTAGGTCTAGCTGCAGCTAAGATTGCTAACCATGAAACTTATCAGAATCAGCGTAATGAAGCACATGGGTTTGATTTTAAAGCTACTCGCACGCAAATTTATCATATTTATTCTGGTTATACAGAATCGAGCCAGCCATGATATGGCGTGTCGGAGCGCTTTCAATCGGCTATGCTTGGGGAAATTTAGTCTTTGCCTATGTCGTTAGCCACTACTATCTGCATGTTGATCCGAGTCAAGTCGGGTCAGGAAATCCGGGCACAGCTAATGTCGGGGCTGTTTTTGGTAAAAAGTATGGTATTTTAACTTGTCTAGGTGATTTTGGTAAGACCATCTTGGCTTTAATCTTGAGTTATTGGCTATACCGCAGTCAGCTCGCGCTAGTCTATACCGGATTAGGGCTGATTTTGGGTCACTGTTTTCCAGTTTGGCGCCATTTTAGGGGTGGCAAGGGAGTGGCTGTTGCGATTGTGTTATTGCTGGCATACGATTGGCGCTGGGCGCTCTTGGCATTACTGATTGCACTCTTAACTGCGGCAATCATTCAGAATTTGACGATTCCACCTTTAATGTTTATGCTTTTATTCAGTGTGACTGATCAGCAAATGCATCTCGAAGCGCGACTTGTTTTTGGCCTCATGACGCTTGTGATGTTTATTCGCTTTTGGCCGGATGTCGTAGATTTTTGTCTTGGACGCGGTAAGCGCGTTGATATTCTGAAAACTATTAAGCGCAGGCTTAGTGGAAGCCAGATTATTAGGAAAAACTAGTAAGGATTCCAATTAGGATAATGAATGAAATCAAACAACGTAAATCACTAAAAATTTGGCAAATTATTTTGATGGCCATTGCAACCTTCTTCATGATTGCCCAGATGTTTAACCTGTCACGCGTCATGTATCGGAGTCATATTGCATTGTTGCGTTTCATGCCAACCATTGCGCAGAGTGCCACGATTATTTTGGTCATGATGGTCTTTGGGGCGGTCTATAGTCGTAAAAAGGTCAGTCTCACTGAACCCTTTAAGTTTTGGGTATTAGCGGCTGCCAGCTTATGGCTACTTTATCTGGCTTATTTCATCAGAGTACCTAGTGATTTCTTAATGTGGAAATTATGGGGAATGCTTCTGCCAATTACGACCAGTTCCTCAGTCTTACTGGCGGGTCTGATTTTTAGTTTAGTGGTCCAGCCGATGTTGTTTGATTGGTTAGCTAAAATGACCAATCGGCAAGCTGCCATCTTATTATCGTTTCTAACCATTGGCGGTTTTGCTACCAGTGCTGGGATGCTCAATGATCGTTATGCGATTGTGGGTGTGTATCTGATTATCTTCTTTGCTTGGGGGATGTTCTTAAGCCGGTTGCACTTTACTAAAAAGCAATTGGTTTTAGCTGCTCTAGTAGGTGCCTTCTTACTATTGTTCGTCTCAATGGGTGTGCCGGCGTTTAATGCGGTTTATTGGGCACAATTATTATCGGGCCGGTCAGTTGGTGAATGGAATAATGAATTTTTAGCCAATGTTGCTTCACCCGTTATGTTCTTAATTGCCGCCGCTGCCTTTATACTCTTTAAGCCAGTCATTGTGTCACTGCGTAGTCGTCAGATGCGCTACTTTATTCCAGTGATTATTCTGATGCAAGCCCCAATGGCAAATGCTTTTGGTAAGAGTTTTCGATTTACTGGCTCAGCTGCCGTCAATAAACTGATTTTAACTTTAATTCTGAGTGTGCTAGTCGTTATCATCAGTAGTCTGTTTGAACGCTATTTATATCGGTTAAAGCCGGTACGCTTAGGATTGAAGTTTTTAGGTCAACCACGTCGCCTGACTGAGGTATTGGAACTCACAGTCCTCAAATTAGGGCGCTGGATTAAAACTAACCGCATCAATTTATTGACTTGGGCTTGGTTCTACATTTTGAGTTTTGCTTCTTTCGTCATTGAAGCAGACAATATGCGGATTCAAATTAATACGGCAACGACCATTAATGCCGTTGTCTTCCTATTAGCCACCCGTTTCTTTGCGATTGTGCTAACCGCTATTTTCTTGGATGCGGCTTTCTCAGTCCTGTACTTTTTAACGACGCGTTATTGGACCAGTAATTTGATCGTGACGATTATTACGATTGTTTGGGCGGTTTCCAATAAGATTAAACTTCAGTTGCGCGGGGAACCAATCTATCCCACAGAACTCAGTGAAATTGTTAACTGGAAGACTTTACTGCCGATGGTGGGTAAGAACACCTTAATTATTGCTGGACTCAGCATTTTAATTGTCGTTGTGATTGTCATCTTCTTGGAATTGAAGTTCCCAGTTGAAAAGCGTGGCTCATGGAAACGCCGCGGGATTTGGGCGCTACTCAGCTTGCTATTGTTCATGACGCCAGCGCGTTTTAATCATGATAGTAGCTGGATTCATCATTTGAGTCATGGCTTTGATAACCGGCAAAGTTTCCGTAATCCGGAACGTGATATTCAAATCAATGGCCCAATTCTGAACTTTTTAAACTATATTGACTTACAGATTATGACCCGCCCTGATAACTATTCGCAACACACAGTTGCTGAGATTGCTAAAAAGTACACCAAGGTGGCCGCTCAGATTAATCGGACGCGGCACAATGATTTGTCCAAGCAGACAGTGATTTTTAATTTATCAGAAAGCTTTGTTGATCCTAAAACTTTCCCAACCATTAAAATTAATGGTAGCGATCCAGTGAAGTTCATTCGTTCGCTGAAGCAGAAGACGACTTATGGTTCAATGCTGTCTGCCGGTTACGGCGGCGGGACTGCCAATATGGAATGGGAAACTTTAACGGGGCTTAATATGGGGCTCTTCTCGTCAACCTTAACCCCATACGTACAGGTTGTGCCGAAGTTTAAATTCTATCCTACAATTGGGATGAATTTTACCTATAAATCAGCCATTCACCCCTTCATCGGTTCCTACTATTCTCGGATTGAAAATTATAAACGGTTCAAGTTTAATAAATTTGTCTATAAGGGTTCTAACTACAAGTTGGTCGACCAACGGACTTTAGGCAAATCTGAGTACAATTCTGACTTTACTACGTATGATAATGGGCTTCATCAGATTAATAGCCGTGCTGGTGGTCAATTCATTAATTTGATTTCAATTCAAAATCATATGCCATATAACAATTGGTATCCAAACAACAGTTATGTTGGTAAAGTAAGTGGCGATTTGTTGTCTAGTGCAGCAGAGAAATTACAATTTGCCACTTATGTCAAAGGGACTCAGTATACCGATCGTGCGGTGAAGAAGTTTATTACGTCGATTAACCGTATTAAGAAACCAATCACGATTGTCTTTTATGGCGACCATTATCCATCGATTATTAGTCAAAGCTATACGTCTAAATATCCGATCCAAATGCATTCAACACGTTACTTTATTTACTCGAATAAGTACGCGCGTGAGCATGGTGCTAAAACCAAATTAACCAGCAAGACGAATTTTGTAAACAGTAGTGATTTTATTGCTATGATGCTAGATCAAACAAATAGTAAAGTTACTCCATATCAAGCCTTACTGACTGAAATTCACCGTCAATTACCAGCTGTAACCATTAATTATGCTGGCGATAAAGGCTTTGAACTGGTGAACAATAAAGGTGAAGCTGTTCCAGTTAAAACTTTGTCTAGCAGCCAACAAGCCTTACTGAAGGATTATGAAACCATTCAGTATGACATGACGACTGGTAAAGCTTATGGGCTTGGTCTCAAGAACTTCTATGATCCAGCTAAATAATCAATATTGAGAGTTGACTAACAGACTTTAAGCCATTACTATAATGCTTATAACCTTAGCAAGAAGATTCAGCGTTCAGAGAACTAGCGGTTGGTGTGAGCTAGGCAGGTCTTACTTGTCAATTACAATGGGGTAGTTTCCATAACAACTAGTTAAGGCGCTGCTAGCGCAAATGTGGGTGGTACCACGGCTAATGAAATAAAGTCGTCCCTAGACTCTTGGAGTCTAGGGACTTTTTGTTGGAGGAAATAGAAGATGGCAAATTTTGATGTTTTAGCAGATTTGAAATGGCGTGGTGCCATTAATCAAGAAACCGATGAAGCGGGATTGCGTGATTATTTAGCCAAACATGATGATTTGAAATTATATTGTGGGACGGATGCGACTGGCGATTCACTGCATATTGGCCACCTCATTCCCTTTATGATTATGAAACGATTTCAATTAGCTGGCTATCATCCGGTGATTTTGATTGGTGGTGCAACCGGTGGGATTGGCGACCCATCTGGACGTTCTACGGAGCGGGTTTTGCAAGATCCAGAACAAATTCATAAAAATGAACAAGCCTTAACCGCCCAAATGGAAAAGCTCTTTGGCAGGGAAAACTTTGAAATTGTCAATAATGTCGACTGGTTAGGTAAATTATCGCTGCTTGATTTCTTGCGTGATTATGGCAAGTTGTTCCAAGTAAATCACATGCTTAATAAAGAGGTTGTCGCGAGCCGTTTAGAAAATGGGATTTCTTTTACGGAATTTTCTTACCAAATTCTACAATCAGTTGACTTTTACTTGTTGAATCGCGATAGCGGTGTACAGCTCCAAGTCGGTGGGGCCGATCAATGGGGAAATATTACCGCAGGGATTGATTTGATTCACCGCTTGGCGGGTCCTGATCGTCCGGCCTTTGGCCTAACCATTCCCTTAATGCTCAAAGCCGATGGGACGAAGTTTGGCAAATCAGCTGGTGGCGCCGTCTGGCTTGATCCGGAAAAGACGAGTCCCTATGAGTTCTATCAATTCTGGGTCAACCAAGATGATCGTGATGTGGTCAAGTATCTGAAGTACTTCACTTTCTTAAGTCATGACGAAATTAATGCGCTAGCGGAATCTGTTAAGCAGGAGCCATGGAAACGCTTGGCACAGAAGCGCTTGGCCACAGAAGTGACGAAGTTCGTTCATGGCGAAGCTGGTCTGGCAGAAGCACAACGGATTACGACCGCCTTGTTTAAAGGTGATTTAAAAGCATTGTCAGTCAAGCAATTAGCCATTGCTCTGAAGCAAGCACCAAGTGCGACGGCCAGTGCTAATAAGCAGAATATTATTGATTTCTTATTGACTACTGGAATTGAAAAGTCCAAGCGCCAAGCGCGTGAAGATGTGACCAATGGTGCAATTTATGTTAACGGTGATCGTCAAACCGACGTAGCTTTTGAAATTGATCCGGCAGCTGACTTTGAAGGAAAATTTGTCATCATCCGTAAGGGTAAAAAGAAGTATACTTTAGTTCGAATTAAGTAAAAAATGGCCCATTAGGGCTTTTGCCGTTTTAGCTCAGCAGGTAGAGCACCGCCGTGGTAAGGAGGAGGTCCCCAGTTCAAACCTGGGAAACGGCTTAATCATTTAAAGCTTGATGGAGGTTTCAGTATGCAGCGCGCAGTGATTAGCACTTTTGTACAACAAGAATTGCAGGACGAACGAACGGGCCATGATTTTTATCATGGTCAGCGTGTGGCGAAATTAGCTGAACAAATGCTCTTGCAAGACCATCCTGCTGCGACCCGAGCTAATCGTGATTTAGCCTTTGCTGCGGGCATGGTGCATGATACGATTGATGAAAAAGTGTGTGCCCAGCCAGCTGCTGAATTAGTACAGGTGACGACGATGTTGCAGCAAGCAGCAGCCACAGCCTCACAGATTGCGGACATCAGCTTTACGATTACCCATATGTCCTTTTCCAAGAATATTGAACAGCATTATCAATTGTCGCTCACTGGGCAATATGTACAGGATGCTGATCGCCTTGAATCACTGGGGGCAATCGGGATTGCTCGCGCGTTTACCTTTGGCGGCAAGCATGGCAATCTCATCTACGACCCGGCAGTTAAACCGCAAAAACTGACTAGTCATCGTCAGTATCGGGCGCATCAAGAGACCACTTTGAATCACTTTTATGAGAAACTCTTTCACTTATCAGCGCTGATGAATACGCCGGCCGGTAAAAAAGCGGCGACTGAGCGCACTGAGTTTATGAAAAAATTTGTTGCACAATTTTTAGCCGAATGGCAGGTTGAGTAAGGCATGATTGCCTATTTATTAGCCGTTATCTCCAACTAAAAGCTTAGGAGATAACGACTTTTTTTGATATTTATTAAATAAAATAATAAGTTGCAGTTGCTTTTCACAGTATTTAATCATATACTAATATTTAACTTATCCCTAACAGTAATTTTATTCTTATCGGACAGTTTAGCTAAACTGATTTAGACAAGTTTTAGAAAGTGTATTGGTTGATGGTAGAGAAGAAATCATATCGAAAATGGCTCGCAGGCAGTGTCGTCTTACTAAGCGCCGCAATTTTGACTGCTTGTGGTGGGTCGAAGTCATCTTCGGGCAAGCAGGTTCTGAATTGGACCACTTCAACGGAAGTGCAAACTTTAGATACCTCTAAAGTGACTGATGCTTCTAGTATGGATCAGCTTAACAATAGTATAGATGGTCTGTATCGGTTAGGTAAAGATGCTAAAATTCAGCCGGCGATGGCCACTTCGACCAAAGTCTCTAATGGCGATAAAACTTGGCAATTTACTTTACGTAAAGGTGCTAAATGGTCAAATGGCGATCCGGTTACGGCCCAAGACTTTGTTTATTCTTGGCGCCGGACGGTCAACCCAAAGACTGCTTCAGAATATGCTTATATATTTGAAGGCATTCATAATGCCACTCAGATTACCGCTGGTAAAGCGCCGGTTAGCTCCTTAGGGATTAAGGCTGATGGTAAGTACAAACTAACGGTAACGTTGGATCGCCGCATTCCTTACTTCAAGTTGCTGATGGGCTTTGGGGTCTTCTTCCCAGAGAACCAACGTGCAGTTGAAAAGTTTGGTTCTAAATATGGTACGGCCTCAAAATATATGGTTTATAACGGGCCATTTATTCCTAAGGGTTGGAACGGCTCCAACTTAAGCTGGAAATTGGTTAAGAATCCAACCTATTGGGACAAGCGCCATGTGAAATTGTCACAGATTAACTATAGCGTTAACAAGACACCTGCAACTAGTTTGAACCTGTACCAAGCAGGTAAGTTAGACGGGACATTGCTTGATTCACAAGCTGCTAAAAACTATAAGGGTAAGACTGGCTTCTTAATTAGACGTAAGTCAGCTACGCAATATCTTTCACCTAACCTCAAAAAAGATCCTTACTTCAAGAATTTAAAACTCCGTCAAGCACTGTCATTGGCGATTAACCGTAAAGCCTTATCAACCACTTTAGGTGGCGCTAACTTGTCAGCTGATACGATGTCACCAGAAGGCATCTCTAAGGTTAACGGTGAAGATTTTGCCAGCTATGTCACAACGCCAGCAACCAAAGCTGTTAATAGCTATAACCCAGCTAAAGCTGAAAAATTATACAAAGAAGCTTTGAAAGAATTAGGCAAGAGCAAGTTATCATTCAGTTTACTGAGCTACGATGATGACCTCTCTAAGAAGGCTGTGGAATTCGTTCAAAGTCAACTTGAAGGTAACTTGAAAGGCCTGACTGTTAATGTTCAAAGTATTCCGAAGAAAGCCGCTTTAGCCAAAATGGTCAGTGGAGACTTTGATGTCGCCTTTACCGGTTGGTTCGCTGACTTCCAAGACCCAATTTCCTTCTTAGACTTGTTCACGACCCATAATACTTATAACTTCGGTCACTGGAGCAATGCCACTTATGACCGTGAGATTGCCAAGAGCAAAGTCACAGCTGATCCAGCCGAACGTTACCGTATTTTACGCTCAGCTGAACGGTTATTGTTAATCCAGCAAGGTAGTATTCCACTGTTCCATGCGGATGAGGCTTGGTTAGTTCGTCCAAGTGTCAAGGGCATTCAGTACAATGGTGCGGGTGTTAACTACAACTTTAAGACTGCCTATATGGCTAAATAAACCTCCTTATTATTTAAAGAAAAGCAATCACTCTGGTGATTGCTTTTTTTATCGGTCGGAGATGCCTTGACGTGCCTTGAAAAGCCTAGTAAAGTGGACATAATCTAATCGGAATGTTGTGTTTGTATAGAAGGAGCCCTGTTGAATGTCAAATTGGAATACGAAGTTTGCTAAAAAAGGTTTAACTTTTGATGACGTGTTACTAATTCCAGCTGAAAGCCATGTCTTGCCAAATGAGGTGGATTTGAGTACGCAGTTAGCAGCGAACTTAAAGCTGCATATTCCCTTAATCTCAGCCGGGATGGATACAGTCACGGAAGGCGGCATGGCGATTGCCATGGCACTACAAGGTGGTCTTGGTGTGATTCATAAGAACATGTCCATTCAAGCCCAAGCAAGCGAAGTGGCCAATGTGAAAAGTGTGGGTGTGCCTGCGAATGTCACTAAAGCAGCAATTGACAATCAGGGACGTCTCCTATGCGCTGCTGCTGTAGGTGTTACCAGTGATACCTTTGAACGAGCTGAAGCGCTACTAACAGCAGGTGCTGATGCGATTGTCATTGATACGGCGCATGGTCATTCAGCTGGGGTATTACGTAAAATCAGGGAGATTCGTAAACACTTCTCGAAGGCAACACTGATTGCCGGTAATGTCGCCACTGGCGATGCGACGCGGGCCCTCTTTGATGCTGGGGTTGATGTGGTTAAAGTTGGAATTGGACCGGGCTCAATCTGTACGACTAGAGTGGTTGCGGGTGTTGGTGTGCCACAAATCACGGCTATCTATGATGCAGCGACGGCTGCGCAAACGTATCACAAGCCAATTATTGCTGACGGTGGGATTAAATATTCTGGTGATGTGGTCAAAGCTCTAGCCGCCGGTGGCAATGCGGTTATGCTGGGCTCAATGCTTTCAGGCACAACCGAAGCACCAGGTGAGCTTTTCGAAGATCATGGCAAGAAGTATAAGACATATCGTGGCATGGGCTCAGTGGGTGCGATGGCCCAGGCGCATGGCTCCAGCGACCGTTACTTCCAAGGCGGTGTTAACGAAGCCAATAAATTAGTCCCAGAAGGGGTCGAAGCCCGCGTGCAATATAAGGGGGATGTCTCAGATGTTCTCTTCCAAATTGATGGCGGCTTGCGTTCAGGCATGGGCTATTGTGGTGCTGGGGATGTTGCGAGTTTAATTGCTAAGGCACAATTCGTGCAGATTACCAATGCCGGACTGGTTGAATCACACCCGCATGATGTCCAAATGACCAAATTGGCGCCCAATTATCACTAAGCTTAAAGCTGGGTTAACAGGTCTCATTGAGGCCTGTTTTTTTATTTCCTGATTAGTGTTAATTCAAAGAAAAAACTGAAAATTTGATAGGCCATCTTTGCATTTTCTCATAATATGCTATCAATCACTTTAATATCTGCTATAATAAGAAAAAGATTAAATCATCACGATAACTCAAGAGGGGGTTCATTAGATGGCTAGGTACCTAATAAAACGTGTATTGTACATGATTCTGACCTTGTTCATTGTGGCTACGGTCACGTTCTTTTTGATGAAATTAATGCCAGGATCGCCTTATGCCAATGAGGATAAATTAACGACACAGCAAATACGGATTATGAATGTCCAGTATGGTTTAAATAAGCCATTATTCCAGCAATATTTAATCTACTTACTGGGTGTCACTCACGGTGATTTCGGGGTGTCATTCCAGTACAGCAACCAACCAGTGGCGAGTTTAATTGGGGCACGGCTGGGTGCATCGGTGCAACTAGGTTTGCAAGCTTTAATTGTCGGTGTCATCTTAGGGGTGATTGTCGGGGCAATTGCCGCCATGAAACAGGGGACCTGGGCCGATTCAACGTCTACAGTGGTCGCCATTATTGGTAAGTCTGTTCCTAACTTCGTCTTAGCTGTTTTATTGCAATACTACATTGGCCTCAAGCTTGGCTGGTTCCCAATCGCTGGCTGGGGAACTTGGTCCCAAACAATTTTACCAACGATTGCCTTAGCGGTTGGGCCATTAGCGGAGACGGCTCGATTTGTGAGAACGAGCATGGTCGATACCCTCTCTAGCGATTACATTGAACTTGGTAAGGCTAAGGGACTGAGCCGGATGGAAGTCGTTCGTAAACACGCGATGCGCAATTCGATGATTCCGCTAGTGACGCTGATCGGTCCTTATGCAGTCGCTTTAATGACCGGATCGATGGTGGTCGAAAACATTTTTAATATTCCTGGAATTGGCGAGCAGTTTGTTAAGTCGATTTTAACGAATGATTATCCGACAATTATGGGAGTAACGATGGTTTACTCGATTGGCCTGGTTGTCATTTTATTAATAACTGATGTCGTTTATGGCCTACTTGACCCAAGAATTCGCTTAGCAGGAAGTGAGGCAGCTTAATGGCTAAAGATAGCTCAACTGAATTTGATCCAGCACTGTTTACACCGGTGACGAAAGACGAAACGATTGATCGCGAACAAATTTCTGGTCCATCGCTGTCTTTTGGACAAAATGTTTGGTTACGTTTCAAGGCACGTAAGTCAGCGGTGGTTTCAGCAATTTTAATTATCGTCATGGTAGTGGTCGCGTTTGGTTCGATTCCCTTTATTACGAACGCGACTTTGGTAAAATCACATCCCCAATATGCCAACTTACCTGCCAAGGTACCTGGCTTTGGCGCCGTCAATGGTCTAAACGGTAAGTTGAAACAAAACGGTGTCTGGGTTGATGCTTATGCCCAGAACCATGTACCTAAGGATA
>DIDI01000035.1 GCA_002418055.1 Lactobacillus sp. UBA5804
TCCTTTAGCATAAAATCAGCTTTGCTCCTATATCTTAGGAATTAGGATTAGATTACGCTTATTTAGATGAAAGCTCAATGAGTTTATTCATTTTTGTCCAATAAAAAAGTCTTATCATGACTGGTAAGACTGTCAAGCCTATGAATGCTTAGTTTGGCTTGCCTGATGGCTAACCAAGGTGTTAAGACTTTGTGAACGGAAAATAACCGCTAAAATCGCCTGATACTGAATCAGTGCCGCATCTGCAGCAAAATTCGCTGTTGGCAATAAATCCTGATTTTTTGCCACTGCCACAATTAATTCGTTATATAGCTTAGCAAAACGATTATAAGCGATTTTGGGCGAATCATTGTGTAGCTCTAACATGAGACCCGCCTTAATTTGGTCAAGCGAAAAAATTGGCTTTAAAAGCGACACCACAATTGCTCCCGCCAATTGAATCCGCTGATAACGTTTATCAACTGGTTTAATGATAATATTCGCTTTAGTATAGTTGTGCATCATCGTTTTGGTCAATTTATCACCAGTAATGGGTTCAATGTAGTGGTTACTTAAATCCAGCAACTGATCTAGATAAATTTTAAATGCCGGTAAATCCTCCCAAAGGGGCAATAAATTTGGCTCACTCAATTTACTACGCCTCATCATATCTAATATTAACAGCAATCCCAATTAAACCGGGGCCAGTATGCACACCTAAGGCTGGAGAGATATCACCCACATCAACCGTAAATTGTGGATATTTTTCCTTCATTAAATTTAGTAATTGCGTACGTAAAGGAAGATTATCGCCATCACAGACTGCCAAATGAACTTGGCGATGATTGCCAACTGCTTGATCAACCAGTGCCAGCATCTTTTGAACGGCCCGCTTCTCACCATGCGCCTTAGCAATCGGGTAATAAACCCCATCTGCATCACACGAAATAATCGGTTTAATATGTAATGTGCTCCCTAATAAACCAGCAACTTTGCCAATTCGACCACCAGCTGCTAAGTATTTTAGCGTGGGGACGTAAAAGAAAATCCGACTGGTCGTTACTGATTTATGTAAGCGTGCAACAATTTGGGCAAACGGCAAACCGGCCGCAATGAGGCTAGCAGCATAAACAGCAATCTGCCCACTACCAATCCCAATGTTCTTGGTATCAATGCCTTCAACGATTAAATCCGGCGTCGATTTGGCTTGTAAATACATCTGATTAAAAGTCACTGATAATTTCGAGGACACACCAATCACCAGCAAGTGAGTATAGCCTTTTTCACGTAAACGCGTCACTTGGCTAATAATATCACTCATCTGCGGGCTAGAAGTTTTAGGTAATTCTTTGCTCGTCTGCAACGCGCGATAAAATTCAGTCGGGCTAATATCCACCCGGTCGCGTAACACCTTCCCATGCCAATGAATTTGCATGGGAACAATCGCAACATTATCCTGAGCAACTAAGTTGCTGGGAAGATCTGACCCAGAGTCAGCTAAAATAGCAATTTTTTCAGACATCTTAAGTTTCCTCGTATTTTTAAAAGCTTAGGTTTACTGTTCTAACACCATCTATTATAGTATTAAAAACTACATATGCACTAAAAAAAGATTTAAGATTTCGTAATTAACAAAAAAATGACGTTCCAGCGCCATTTAACGCTTGAGCCAGCAACCCAATTTTGCTTTTTAGTGATACGCTATTAACCAATAATACCATTACATTAGAAAGTGTCATTTCCATGCCAACCATTCGCTTAAGATTAGCGCAACCTGCCGACTTGTCAACTATCATGATACTTGTTGCTCAGGCAAAAAAACAACTTGCACAAGCACAAATTTCCCAGTGGCAAGATGGTTACCCGCAACTGACCGATTTTCAAAGTGACTTAGCCCAGCAGCGCTTATATGTCTTACAAAGAAATCAGCACCTAGTTGGTGTTGCTAGCTTATTACTTACCCCAGAGCCAAACTATCGGCAATTATTAGCTGGTTCATGGCTAACTAATAGTCAGGCGCACTATGCAACCATTCACCGTGTTTGCATCGATAATCATTACAGCGGTCAAAAGCTCGGTCAAAAACTACTTAGTGCCTTACTTGATGAAGCTAAACGCCTCGGATTTAATGATGTACGCATTGACACCCACCATCGTAACTTGCGGATGCAACATGTCATCCTCCAAAGTGGCTTTAAACTTGCCGGTACCGTCCAGCTCAATCATGATCCCCAAATCTTGCGCCAAGTCTATCAATGCTTATTCGTATAAACCCATTTTTTGATACCAGATAAAATGGAGGTGGGTAAAAATGCCAACCGCCACAAGCAAAATTTCGCTCATAAAAAAAGCACTAATCACAATGATTAGTGCTTTTTTACTCAAGGCACGCTAATGCGTGAGAACAGTGTCCGTTCACATCAGGCTTATCCAGTAGTGACACATCCCGTGTCTGTCACTTAAGACCACTACCCTCTATCTCAAAATCCAACGCATCTCGCGTTTCTTCGTCGACTCGCAGGTTTATTATACTGCCTAGCAACTTCAAAGTAAAGGTGCGCTTTAGACACTCAAGACCTTATTCAGGAAGTCCTGCAACCGCTGACTCTTAGGATGATTAAAGATTTGTTCAGGTGTACCTTCTTCGACAATCTTACCTTGATCAACAAAGACCACCCGATCAGCCACTTCTTTGGCGAAGCCCATTTCGTGGGTGACCACGACCATCGTAATTCCGCGCTTGGCCATGTCCTTCATGACATCCAAGACATCGCCAACCATTTCCGGATCAAGCGCACTAGTCGGTTCATCAAACAACATAATATCTGGTTCCACCGCTAAAGCACGCGCGATGGCGACCCGTTGCTGCTGTCCACCTGATAAAGATTGGACATGCGCATCAAATTTATCAGCTAGCCCCACATTTGTAAGCAGTTCCTTCGCTTGCTTGGCGGCACTAGCCTTATCTTTAAGTTGTAATTCAACGGGTGCCAGCATCACATTCTGGCCCACCGTTAAGTTATTGAAGAGGTTAAAGTGTTGGAAGACCATACCCACATTACGGCGAACCGTGTTCAGGTCAACCTTCTTTTTGGTAATATCGACCCCATGGATGAGCACAGAGCCGGAAGTCGGCACTTCCAAACCGTTGAACGTCCGTAGCAAAGTACTTTTACCAGAACCAGAGGGGCCAATAATGACGACCACTTCATTNNTTGACTAAATTTGTGACTTTGATCTTCTCGCTCATGCCTTCATCCTCCTTTGAACCCAGTTAGAAAGCCAAGTTAACAAGGTAATTAAAATTAAATACATCAATGCAATAATCGTCCAAACAGCGAAGCCTTCAAGATTGCGCGCAATGATAATCTTTCCCGTTTGCGTTAACTCAAGTAATCCAATGACGGACAGAATTGACGTATCTTTTAACGTGATAATAAATTGGTTAATGAAGGATGGCACCATGATCTTCAAGCCTTGTGGTAAAATAACTTTCCGCATGGCTTTGCCAAACGGCAACCCTAAACTACGCGCAGCTTCCATCTGACCTGGATCAACCGCGGCAATTCCGCCCTTCACAAAGGCAGCAGTATACGCCCCTTCATTAAAGGCCAAGGTGATCACCCCAGCGACAAACGCTGGAATTTTTTCACCCGTTAAACTTGGAATTCCCGTATAAATGAACAAGGCCAAAACTAGTAATGGCAAGCCTCTGAAAATATAAATGATAGTCGTTGATAGCCAATTCAGCCACTTAATGGGCACAACCCCCAACAAACCAACGATAATCCCAAAAATCGTCGCAAAGAAGATTGAAACAACTGATAGAAGTAAGGTCTCCTGCAGCCCCTCACCTAAGGCACTCGCATTTTGCTTAATTAAACCGAAAAAACTGTTATCGGTCTTAGTATCTGCCGTGACCGGCATCGCCTTGCCAGGGGCGCCTAAGTATTTTGCTTTAATCTGATCAAATTGACCACTAGCTTTTAAGTTAGCCAGACCCGTATTGAAGGCAGCTAGCAGGGCCGCATTATGGCCTCGTTTAACGGCAAAACCATAAGGCGCCGTCTCAACTGGTTTCGTGACAATTCGCAGTTTTGTACCTTTGTGAATGGCATACTTGATGACCGGATGATCATCAAAACAAGCGACCGAATTCCCGGTAATCACATCCTGATACATGTTATTCGAATCATCGAAAGTTACCGTCTTAAAGCCATACTTTTTCTTAATGCTGTTAGCATAGTCGGCACCAGCTGTCCCAGTCTTAATGGCAACCTTTTTCCCGTGTAATTGTGATAACTTCGTAATGGTACTATGAGATTTAACGGCCATGACGACCCCAGAATTGAAATAGGGTTTAGAGAAATTAAATTGTTTTTGCCGTTCTGGCGTAATCGACATGCCGGCAATCATCCCATCCATCTGACCGGATTGGACAGCTTGAATGGCACCGTTAAAGCTCATTGGTTTCAGCACTAACTTAAAGCCTTGGTCCTTAGCAATTGCGCGGATGAGGTCCATATCAATGCCGACATAATGATTAGCCGCATTAGCAAATTCAAAGGGCGGAAAAGTCACATCCGTCGCAATTTGGAAAGTCTTGTTCCGAACCGCTGGGTTCTTTTGACTACTAAGATAACGATTGACAATCTGATCATAGGTACCGTTGGCCTTTAACTTTTTAAGGCCCGCATTGAACTTGCGAATGAGTGCCGCATGTTGGCCCCGTTTAACCGCAAAACCATACCAGCCACTCGTTGCTGGTTGGCCAACTAATTTAATCTTGACCCCTTGTTTAACCGCGTATTGCAAAACCGGGTGATCATCAAAACAAGCAACTGAGTTGCCAGTGGTGACATCTTGATACATGTTATTTGAATCATCGAAGGTCACAGTTTTAAAGCCGTACTTCTTTTTGATACTTTCAGCATAATCAGCGGCAGCAGTGCCAGTTTTTAACGCAACGCGCTTACCACGCAATTGTTTAAAGCTGGTAATGTGGCTACTCTTGGCAACCGCCATGCTGACCCCAGTTTTAAAATAAGGCGTCCCAAAATCAAACTTTTGGCGTCTTTCTGGGGTAATTGTCATCCCGGCAATAATCCCATCGAGTTGGCCAGATTCAACGGCCTGCACGCCCCCATTAAAGCTCATCGGTTTTAACCGGACTTTAAAGCCTTCAGTTTTTGCAATCGCCTTAATTAAATCGATATCAATGCCAACGTACTTATTGCGTGAATTAGCATATTCAAAGGGCGGATAAGTCACATCCGTCGCAATATCGTAGGTCGTTGCGGCCTGCACCGTTTGCTTTGCAAAAACCAGTAATAGCCCCAGGCTTAGACAGACCAGTCCTAGCCGCAGCGCTTTAACGAATTGATGTTTCATGTATTACTCCTTACCCTTGATCAGATTAATTGTCTCAATACAATTGGCAACCAGTTGTATTAACATAGAGCTATTATACAATAGAATAATTTTTTAAGTCGGGTTTATGACTATACCAATAGTAAAAAAATGACTTGTTTTTGTAATGATAGCGGTTTTATAAGCTGTCATTTCGTCATCTCGACGCCTAAATCAAGCATCTTCATCAATCATACCAAAAAAAACACGTTACGGTTTATCCCGTAACGTGTTTTGGTTAGCTAACCTGATTAATTAGCTGGATCAATCTCTGGCGCTTGCCCAAGTTCAGCCTGCATCATCCAAATCCGCTTTTCAACCGCAGTATGGAACGCAATCAGCATATCGTTGGTCGAATCATCGCCTTCGTCTTCACTCACCCGAATACCTTTTTCATAGAGTTTATCCAAATAACGGTAGCCAGCGATAATTTTACCGTAGTGCTCATCGATACTTTCATTCCAATTACCAGTTTCATCTGGAATTTTCGTCATCGCATTGACTGCGCCTAACGTAGAAACTGGTGCACCATCCAAGATAACTAAACGTTCTGCCACTGCATCCAGTTGATCAGCCAATTCATCCATCACTTCATCCAAGTAGGGATGTAACTTCAAAAACCGACCGCCCCGCATATACCAGTGGTGCTGGTGCGTTACCAAGTGTAACTGAATTAAATCAGCCGTTAATTGGTTTAAAACTTCTTTTGTCTTAGGATATCTCATCACAAACCTCTTTCTATATCAATGACTAACTCACCCTCATTATAGTCACATCAAGAGACGGAAACCAACCTTTAGTGATTGACCCCATCACGCAAAGCAGCTTCAGCCTGTTTCCGCTCACGCCGTGTTAACGCAAAGATAACGACTGGTAGAATCACAAAGCCAAAGAAGAGAGCACCAATAGCAAACCAATTAGGAACGAGCTTGCCGCCAACCATCATGCCAAACTCGCTTTGCCAATCATATTTAATCAGTAAAAAGAGGGTCAAGGCAACTGACAGCACTGGTGCAATAACATCCGTTCCTAAATGACGTTGTGCCTTTAAAATTGGTTCAACATTCTTCCCAAAGTAGAACCGGATCACACCTACTGGCACCAATATGAAGCCCAAGAAGCGCACCGTCGCACTTAAGATAATCAGATTAGCGGTATTATATTGGAACGCCATTGGTACTAAAATGGCTAAAATCAACGTAATAATAAAAGTTCTAGCAGGAAAATCCCGTTTTGTCCGCTTAGTTAAGCTAGTCGGAATTTGCTTAGCCTTTGCCATTGCTTCAAGCACCCGCGGTGTATGGAAGCTCGATGCGACATTAATCCCAAACATCGAAACCAGCGCGCCGACTAAAATCAAATTACGGAGCCAAGCTTGCTGAAAAATCGCTGCAATCGCCACAACTTGTTTAGTTTCAAGTAATGCCTTCGGAGCAACTGTCATGGCTACCGCTACCACGCTAATATAGACGGCCGCAATAATTAAAATAGCAAGAGGAATTGCTCTTGGTAAATTCTTGGCTGGTTCGTCCATATCTTCTGAACCAGAGGCCACCGCCTCAAAGCCAGTGAAAGCATAAAAGGCGGAAACAACGGCCATGACAAAACCGCTCGTAGTTAATGCTGGGACAATCGTCTTACCAGCAATTTGCAAGTGGTCCACTTGACTAAAGTGATTGCCACCAGTGGCAATCAGTAAAATCACGCCCGCCACAATGACCAGCCCTAGCGCCGCCAGTTTACCAATTGTAGCCAAATTCATGATATATTTCATCGCACGTTGCCCAAACAAGTTCACGATTGAAATCAAAATCATCAAGACAATGAAGCCTAAGGTCACACTGGTAAAATTGTTCGGATCACCTCCAAAAATAGAGATGGTACTTTTAATCACTGCTACGGCCATCACACCCCACGCGACACTCGCTGAGAAATAACGTAAAATCCCCATGTAGAAACCAACATTTTCTCCAAAAGCTGCTTTGGCATAAGCGTAGGCAGCCCCAGAATGGGTCACATATTTAGCGGCGGCGGCAAAGGAAATCGCTAAGACAGCTGCAAATAGGGCAGCAATGAAATAAACGAGCAAAGCTTTGCTACCGACACTGCTAACCACGCTACCTGGGGTTAGAAAAATCCCTGAACCAATAATTGAATTAATTGCCAAGAGGACAATCGACCAAAAGCCTAATTTATCTCCCTGACGCTTGGACGTCTGCGTCCTTTTCATACCTAACTCCTCCTAATTTTACCTACATCAAATGTTGAAATAATCGATTCATAAAAGCTGCTCGCGAATTGCGGTGCAACATTTCAGGGTGCCATTGCACGGCTAAAATACGACCATCATGACTCTCTAAGCCCTCAGTCACACCATCAACCGCGTGGGCACTGGCAATCAAATCCGGTGCCACATCTTTAATTAATTGATGATGGAAAGAATTCGATTGAAATTCTGTCTTGCCTAAAACTTCAGCCAAGTGGCTTGTCGGTGCTACTTTAATGGTATGGGTCATTAAATCAGGCCGTTGTCCCTGCTCATGCTTGAGTGTTGGTTTAGTCCGATAACTCAGGTCCTGATATAAAGAACCACCGTGGGCTACGTTAATAATTTGCGCTCCGCGACAGATTCCTAGAATTGGTAATTCACGCGCTTCCGCCAGTTTAAGCAGTGTCATATCGAATTGATCACGTTCCGGCCAAATATCCCCCAACTTTTGTTGGGGTTCTTCACCGTAACCATGTGGATCAACATCATGACCACCCGATAAAATAAGCCCATCGAGTTGAGCTACCTGAGTGACAATCACATCAGGGGTCATATTAAAGGGAATAATGTAAGGAACACCCCCATTTTGGATGACGGAATCAACATAGTCTTGGTTAACATAGGAACGACGATACCCAGGAAAAATACCGCCATTATCAATTAGCTCTGAACCTGAAATACCAATAATTGCTTTTGCCATTAATCAACGACCTCCTTTTTAGCTAACTTGTGTTTAAATTATACGCTTGCCGGTTTCTTACTTCAAGTAAGTAGTGTGCTTAGTCACGAGCCAAAATTGATTTTTAGAGCAGGGAGCCCCCGTCCAATGCTGCCAAGAGTCAATGCTTGTTTTTGATTGAGCGACATTTTCTGAATTAATCTGTATTTAGTAATATTTGCTGCGTGGTTATGTTGCCATTCACGTAACAGCTATTCAAAGATGGGGGAACAAAAATGAATAAAAGAATATGTTTGAGACTTATTGGAGTTATTTCCCTGTTGATTGCATTATTGTTGGGAATTTCTGTGCAAGCACCCTTGATCTATGCTTAATATTTCATTAGTTTTTTGTAAATTAATTTCGTCATCAATAGCTTTTATTTGATAATGACATAGGTACCTTATTATGGGCAAAATATGATAGTTTGCATTGACACTTTCTCATAAACCCGTTATAATTCGCCTATATTAATGAAAGGAGCTGACGTGATTGTCAATCACTAAGCCTAAGCATCCAGTCCCCAAAGCCTATTTTGAACTCTCCTTTTTAAAGTTATCTTGGCGACGACGATAAAGTACATCGGTCGCCGTGCAGACACGGCAAATTGTTGCTTATTTTCGTCAAGCTTATCATTACTTTAAAGGAGTACATCATTATGAAATTAATCCATAAAATCAGTTTAACCCTCGGCACGCTTGGACTTGTTTGCTTACTGGCAGGTTGCAGTCAAGGTCAGTCAGAAGACAAAAGTATTGAAACCATCAAGGCTAAAAAGACGTTAGTCCTGGGAACTTCAGCTGACTATGCGCCATTTGAATTTCCAATTATTAAAAATGGCCAAAAAGAATTTGCCGGCTATGACATTTTAGTTGCCAAAGAATTAGCCAAATCACTTGGGGTCAGCTTAAAAGTCGACAACATTGAATTCTCTTCACTGATCTCCGAATTACAAAACAAAAAGTGTGATGTGGTGCTTGCAGGCTTAACGCCCACGCCACAGCGGAAAAAAGTGATTAGTTTCTCGCAAAATTATTGTACCTATAATTTCAAAAATGTACTCTTAGTTCAAAAGAAAGACGCTAATCGTTATAACACAGCTGCTTCGTTAGCCAATCAAAGCGTGGGTGTGCAACAGTCTACGACCCAAGAAGATATTGCTAACAAACAGCTAAAAGCGAGCCATATTATCCCAGAAAGTTTAGTCACCGGCTTAGCTACCGAATTATCTCATGGCAAGTTAGCTGGGATTGTCGTGGAAAATACGATTGCCAATGACTATTTGAAATTACATCCTGGTCAATACGCCATTGCTAAAGTCCCACTTAAGACGCCAGCCGAAGGCAATACTTTTGCCGTCGGGGTTAGAAAACAAGATCGGGCGCTGCTAAAAAAGATTAATCAAAAGCTCACTGAGATGAAAAAATCAGGTAAGTTAGAGCAATTATTGAAACAAGCGCTTGAAACCCAAGCTAAGTATTCTAAATAATCAGGAGGGCGGCTAGATGTTCAACTTCTTAGGTAAGTATTATCCGCTCTACCTCAACGGGACAGCGCAAACGATTATCATTTCTATCATCGGCGTCCTGATTGGTCTCCTACTTGGGATTACCATTGTGATGCTGAGATTATCCGAGCATAAATTTGCGCGTGCAATTGCCAAAACCTATGTTGCAATCCTGCGGGGTACCCCGTCAATGATTCAAGTCATGCTCATTTACTACGTCTTATCTGGTTTAATCACCATCCCACCCATTCAAATTCTGGGTGCTAGCTTAGATCGGGTAATTCCCGGTGCAATCGCCCTAGGTCTTAATTCAGGGGCTTATGTCTCAGAAATTCTGCGGGCAGGGGTCACCTCAATTAGTGTGGGACAAACTGAAGCGGGGCTGTCCCTAGGACTTAGTCCTAAAACAACGCTTTACCAAATTGTCCTACCGCAAGCAATTCGCAATGTTGTCCCAGCCTTGGGAAATGAATTTATCACATTAATTAAGGAATCCTCTGTATTATTTTATATTGGGGTCCAAGAAGTAACTGCGCAAGCTTTAGGAATTGGTGGCACGCTCTATAACTTCATTCCACCATTATTAGTCGCTGGTCTAATTTATTTCATCCTAACGTCACTAATGTCACAACTAATGAACTTAGTTGAAAAACGGCTTGGGCGTAAATATCGGCAAGTAGCCTGAGGTGAGACCATGACACAAACACGAATTGAAGTTTCCCATTTAAATAAAACCTTTGGTCAACAACCGATTCTGAAAGATATTTCTTTTAAAGTTGTCCCCGGTGAAAAAGTCGTCTTAATTGGCCCCTCTGGATCAGGAAAAAGCACCTTATTACGTTGCCTCAATCGGCTGGAAAGTCCCACAACTGGCAAAGTCGCCTTTGACGGCCAAGATATCAGCCAATTGGAAGGACTCAAACTATGGCAACTACGACAACAAATTGGCATGGTGTTCCAGCAATTTAACCTCTTTCCTAATAAAACGGTGCTTGAGAATATTACTTTTGCCCCGCGGAAGCTAAAAAAAGTCCCGACTGAAGCAGCCAACAAACAGGCCTTAACACTGCTACAACAAGTTGGACTCACAGATAAAGCCAATGCTTATCCCCAAATGCTATCTGGTGGACAACAGCAGCGGGTCGCGATTGCCAGAGCCTTAGCGATGAAGCCTAATCTCATGTTATTTGATGAGCCAACCTCAGCACTAGATCCTGAAATGGTTGCTGAAGTGTTGCAGGTTATGAAGCAGCTCGCAGACGCTGGGATGACGATGGTCATTGTCACTCATGAAATGGGCTTTGCAGAACAAGTGGCCGATCAAGTGCTATTTTTAGCGGATGGCGAAATACTAGATCAAGGCACTCCTGATCAAGTCTTCCATCACAGCCAGAATCAACGTACGCGTACTTTTTTAAAACAATTATCATAAATAAAAACCACTTATTATCACA
>DIDI01000019.1:0-2421 GCA_002418055.1 Lactobacillus sp. UBA5804
TGCTAACGTACGTTGAGCCGTACGCTTCTTCAGCATGTGAACTGGTTACTGAAATGGTTGAATATCAGCAGCCGAGTGGAAAAAAACAGGTTTTAACCGAGCTTGATGCTACCGCCATGCTAGCTGGGATTATGGTTGATTCTCGTGAATTTTCACTTCGCACGGGGACAAGAACCTTCGACGCGGCAAGTTACTTGCGTTCTATCGGGGCTAGTTTACTCATTGTCAGTGAGCTAATGAAGGAAGACATTCATAGTTTCTTGGAGCGCACAAGCCTAGTTTCATCATTGAAGATGGTGCGGCCGAATATGGCAGTCTTGTGTGGACCTAATGACAAAGTGATGGACCCGATTGTGACCGCTCAAGCGGCAGATACGGCATTAGATTTACAGGACGTTGGGGCTAGCTTTGCGATTACACGACGTGATGCGGCAACTATCGGCATTTCTGCACGGTCAATGGGTAAAATTAACGTGCAGTTAATTATGGAGAAATTGGGCGGTGGTGGTCACTTGTCCAATGCTGCTACGCAGATTAAAAACAAGTCAGTGCCAGAGGTTGCAGACATGCTGGTGGTTGCTATTGATGACTACGAACGAGAGAATGAATAAGCAAATTAGGGAAAAAGGAGTTAACTTATGAAAGTTATTTTTATCAAGGACGTCAGAGGTAGAGGTAAGCGTGGTGAGGTCAAAGATGTACCTGATGGGTATGCTCAGAACTATTTACTGAAACGCGGTTTGGCTAAAGCCGCGACAGCTGCTAATTTGACTACTTTAAAGCGGGTTGCAGCTAACGAAGAGGCGGCTTATGCTGCTGAGCGTGCTAAGGCTGAAGAAGTAAAAGCGCTACTAGCTAAGGATACGACTATTATTAACTTTGAGAGCAAGGCTGGGACTGATGCACGCCTCTTTGGATCAATTTCCGGTAAAAAGATTGTGGCAGCTTTGGCTAAGCAATATGGGATTGAATTAGATAAACGCAAATTGTCGTTACCAGAGCCAATTAAGACCTTAGGTTATACGAATGTTCCGGTGAAACTCTTTAAAGGAGTCGAAGGTACCATTCGGGTTCATGTTGTTGAGCAAGCTTAATTATGGCTAATCTTGTTTCGCAACAAATACCGCATGATGCAGCAGCGGAAAAGGCTGTTTTAGGTGCTATTTTTATCGATCCCGAAGCGATTGCCGATGCTAGTAGCGAACTAGTACCAGCTGATTTTTATACCCGGGCCAATCAGCTGATTTTTCAAGCTATGCTCAATTTGTCTGACCGTGAAGAGGCCATTGATCCCCTAACGTTGCAAGCAGAAGTAACCAAGCAGGACCAGCTCGCAGATATTGGTGGCATTAGTTATGTTGCTGAATTGGCTGTGGCTACCCCGACTGCCGCACACGTCACTTACTATGCCAAAATTGTTCACCAGAAAGCAATTTTAAGACGACTCATTGGTGCCAGCCAAGCTATTATTACGAATGCCATGCAGGGCAGTAGTGAAGTGACTGATATCTTAGATGATGCTGAAAGTCAGATCATGAATGTTTCATCCGAGAATAATACGGGTGGCTTTCGTCAGATTAAAGACTTGGTTAATGCCACAGTAGAGGAAATTAATAATATTCCTGAAGATGGCAATATGGTTACCGGGTTGGCTACCGGTTTTACTGATTTAGATCGCATGACAACTGGTTTTCACGATGATGAATTGGTTATTGTAGCTGCACGTCCTGGGGTTGGGAAGACGGCTTTTGCGTTGAATATTGCGCAGTATGTTGGGCTTCATACTGACAAAGCTGTGGCGATGTTCTCACTTGAAATGGGTGGTGAACAACTGGTACAGCGGATGCTGGCATCAGAAGGATTAATTGATTCACAGCACCTTAGAACAGGTCAGTTAGATGAAGAGGAGTGGAAGAAACTGATTGTGGCGTCTGGCTCGCTTGCGAATACGAATATCTATATTGATGATACCCCTGGGATTAAAATGAGCGAGATACGGGCTAAGTCGCGGCGTTTAGCTAAAGAGACCAATCATCTAGGACTAGTCATTGTCGATTATTTACAATTAATTGAGGGACCACGTTCCGAATCACGTCAGCAAGAGGTGTCAGCAGTTTCCAGACAACTTAAAAAGTTGGCTAAGGAATTGCACATTCCAGTGATTGCTTTGTCACAATTATCACGTTCAGTTGAACAACGGCAGGATAAACGACCAGTATTGTCAGATATTCGTGAATCAGGTTCAATTGAGCAAGATGCGGATATCGTCTCGTTTCTCTACCGGGATGATTATTATCGCGATGAACGTGATGACGGCGAAGAGGTTGATACCACTGAGGATGATAACGGTGAAGTAGAAGTTATTATTGAAAAGAACCGATCGGGTAGTCGGGGAACGGTTAAGCTGATGTTCTCAAAACC
>DIDI01000019.1:2582-15743 GCA_002418055.1 Lactobacillus sp. UBA5804
CCGCGGCTGATAATGTGAGTGAGCAAGGTGCGAATACGCCAGTAGGTGTGGATCGACTTAACGCGATTTCAGATAAGTATCTGTCCTACACGGCTTGGTATGAGCCTAAGTATTATTTAGATGCGCAAGGCAAGTATCAAGCAAACCCAGGTGTGGATGCTAAAGATGGCGTCCAGCACTGGTTCCCGATTATTGCTTATACTTGGCCAAATAAGGGTGTTCAAGCTAATTATATTAAATATTTAGTGGCGCATGGGTATAGTGACGCTAAGCTTGGACTGACGAAGGCAAAGACGCAAATATTAACGTCTACCACACCCGCAGCCATTTTAAATAATTATAGTCGGTTACTACGGATTGTTTATATTAAAAAGGGTGTCGACCAGCTCGATGCGACTGTCAAAGCTTTTGTGAAACAAGAAGCCTTTTTCTCAGAGCTACCAGTTGAGGCGCGGCGTGGTTATATCCCTGCTGCCAGTGGTTCAGTTGACGATGACCAATTCTTGTTTGTTAATAACAATCAGACCAGCCAGGCAATTAGCCAGTATCGAAAGTTAACCAACAATCTGTCAGGTGAATTTTTACTGGGTAATGATATTGATAACTCAAATCCAACAGTTCAAGCTGAAAACCTAAACTGGGAATATTACTTACTAAAACATGTTAACGATCAAGCCAGCAGTGATCAGAATAAGAATTTCGATGGCTTCCGGGTTGATGCTGCAGCTCATGTGGACAAGACCGCATTAACGCAACTGAATACTTTGATGAATCGATTGTATAATCGCCAGCATAGTGAGCAAAATGCAAATAACCACTTGCTATATAACGAAACTTATACTAAAAAAGCCATTAAAGCTTGGCACCAAGATCACAACAATGCCCTGTATATGGATTCTCCGCTCTACAGCGCCTTTAGAAGCACTTTAGGTGCAAAAGTGGGTAAACGGGCCAATCTTTATTCGCTGGCTACTGCAGGTGTCGTAGACCGCCGAAATGATCAAACCGAAAACCAAGCACAACCTAATTGGAGTTTTGTTTCAAATCATGATACGTTTAAAAACATTATTAATCGGATGATCATTAATCGTCATAAACGTGATAAGTATATTATGTCTGATCATTACCGGGCTGCTGACGCTAACTGGGCGTGGCAGGTTTATCGAAAAGACCGTGCCAGCACCAATAAAAAGTATGCGCTATACAATATTCCGGCTCAATATGCTTTGGAATTAACCAATAAAGATACGATTCCAACGGTTTATTACGGTGATTTATATAATGATTTTGATAGTTATATGGCAAGTAAAACGCCATATTACTCAGTCATTTCAGCTTTGATGCGCGCTAGAAAAGCGTATATCGCTGGTGGTCAGCGGATTAGCAAATTGACGAAGGCCGGTGATGTCATCGCCAGTGTAAGATATGGTAAGGGCGTGAACAATGCGACTACCAAAGACTCTGATGCACTTGCTAAAAAGAGCGGCGCAGCCATTGTGGTTAGCAATAATCCCGCTTTGAAATCGCGAAATGTGACGATTGCTTTAGGCAAAACTCACGCCAAACAAAAGTATCGCTACCTGCTTCATTCTTGGACTAAGGGGATTTCCATTAATTCCAAATCAACGACTTTTAAAACCGACAGCAAGGGTAACCTACGCTTAAAGGTAAAAGGATACCGTAATCCACTAGTGAGTGGGTATTTAGCAGTACTGGTACCTCAAGCTGCAGCCACTGGTCAAGTGGCAACGACATCTGCTAGCTCAGCAGCAACTAAAGATCAAACTACGTTCCACTCCAATGCGGCGCTTGACTCACATTTAATTTATGAAGACTTCAGTTTGTTCCAAAAAGATGGTGAGCATGACACTTATACCAAGATTAAGGACAATGCCAATAACTTTGCAAATGTTGGTATTACTGATTTCTGGATGGCACCAGCTTATCGTTCCTTTGGGATGAGTCGTTATAACGAAGGCTATGCGATTGCTGACCGCTATGATTTAGGGGATGGTAATCCAACTAAGTACGGCACGCGTGATCAGCTGACAGAAGCGATTGCCGCTTTGCACACAGCTGGCTTAAAGGTTCAAGCTGACTTAGTACTCAATCAAATGCTGGGCTTCCCTGAGGTTGAAGCAGTAACGGTTAATCGCACCAATGCTGATGGCAAGTTGATTTCAGTTAATGGCAAGACAATTAAGAGCAGTGTCTACTTTGCCTATACCAAGACCAGTAAGTCCAATGAACAAACAGATTTCGGTGGCAAGTATTTAGATGAATTAAGTCAAATTTTAGATGGGACGTCAGCTGCTAGTGTGGTTCAAAATGCACCTAAGATTTCACAATGGCGGGCAGAATATGAAAATGGGACGTCCTTACAAAATCAAGGCGCTAATTTAGCGGTCCAGGCCACCCCAGGCAAGATTGCGACAGTTGGGACTGACTTGCAGAAGTCAACGTTACCTGCTAATTTACGTGATGATGTGAAACTAACTACGGGGATAGTTAACACGCCTAAACATGCGTACTATCTCGCAGCAACTGGTCAATTACAAACCGGCTTCCAAAAGATTGGTAAGACAACTTATTACTTTAGCAAGACCTATGGTTATCGTTTGACGGGAACACGCCGAATTGGTAAGTATAGTTACTATTTTGGCAATAAGACTGGTGCGATGAAGACTGGGTTCCAGCGGATTGGTCGGTATACCTATTACTACACCAAGCAGCAAGGACGTAAGCTCTATGGCCGCCATGTGATTGGCAAGAAAGCTTACATGTTTGATCGTCGAACTGGACGATTGCTTAGTCGTAAAGGCTAAATGGGTTCGTTTGTATTCGGTAGAAATAATAAAAAACCAGACCTCTAGGGTCTGGCTTTTTTTGGCAATAACTAGTTACACGTGAAACAACAGCTTAATCATCGGTTGGCTTGCGGTGCGGATGATCTTTGGGATAAAAATGTGGATCATAAAATTCAAAGAAAATGGGGGCCTTACTTGAATCATTGCTAGCTGGGTAGTTACGGTAGCGTGAATCAATGAAAGGTAAATTCAAATTTTGGCGGTAACTCGTTAAAATATCGCCTAGCATCGCAGTAAAAACTTGCCTGATACTAGGATCAAGTGCCAGAAAGACGCGACTAAGACGATAAGCACCAGTTAACTTATTAGTTCCTAGCTGTGATAAGTCCGTAATATCGTCATTTTCAAAGGCATTGAAAAGGGCAGGAAAGACTAAGCGGCGCTTTTTACGAGGGATGGAATGATTGAAGTGAATCAGAGCATGGCGGAAAATCCGTGATTCAGGCGCAAGCTCCTTAGCTAGAACGAAACTATCACGGCCTACTGACCAACGTCTGGGATCGTGCTGCAATAAGGATGAAAATACCGATTTAACAATGAGAGTTCGTTCGGGATGATCTAACATCGTACCAATCCCTGATTTTTCAGGAATATAGGTTTTCATTTTCGGTAAGGCCTGCTTGAAACCAGGTTGATTAGCGATTTGATAGTAAAACCCTGGCCCATCGAAGTTAAAAGCTTTGATAATCCGGTTCTGGGTAGCAATTGGCATGACGCTCAAGGCGTACAGGGCAAAATTACCACCTTTGGAATGCCCGGTCAGGTAGATTTGATCGTTTGGAAACTTTTTAGCAATCGTTTTGAGATACTTGGCTGCGACCGTTTGACCATAAATTTCTGGCATGTAATTCATGTTGAAATCTTCATTCCAACCAATCATGGAAGTATCCGTTCCGCGGTAGGCGACTAGAATGGTGCTTTTGTCTAGACGGAAAGTCGCCGCATTGAACTGCAAGGGAAGCGGGTCTTTTTCTAATCGATTGGTCCAGTCTAAAATGTTAATCTTACCGAAACGCGGACTGTGAGGGAGTAACTCGATTTCACTGTCTGTTTCGGCACGTATTTGGGCTTGAAAGTCAGCTTCATGCTTGAGCCGCTGAGCCGCTTCAGCCAGATTATGGCCATTAGCGCTGGCATCAATGGGTAAATACACCAGGCTGGCAAATAAGGCCGCATCGACGCTATTAAAAGGATGGGCGTGGTTGATTGGTAAATCTCCGCGCCAGCGTAAATAATCAAGGGGAGTAGACATGCAGGTCACACCTTTCGTTAAATTATCACTTTTAGTTTACTATGAATTGTCTTCTGGAGTAAAAAAAGAAACCCTATCGGGTTTCCCTAAGCTAGATGCCGCCACCGTGCGTATAACTGACGCGATTAATATCGGGGTATTGTTTAAGCGCCATGATGATGTCATTTTCATCAATCTTATTGTCAATGATGCCGTCTGCTGTGAAAATAACCCGGTCATTGGTTAAATCCAGAATTTTAACACTGACTGATTCGACATGATTCCGGTTTAGTTCTTTTTCAATTTTTTCTAGAATATGATGCTTAGCAACCGCCTCAATTTGGATGTTAAAGCGAATATGCTTGATAATATTATCAGTGAAGTGATCATCGTGGAACAAACGTTGAATAAAAAACAAGAAAATGGTTGCCACAATGCCAATCATGTAGAGACCAGCCCCAATGGCAGTCCCAATGGCAGCTACGGCCCAGACGCCAGCCGCGGTGGTTAGCCCTGAAATTTGTTCGCGGCGGACTAAAATAGTCCCAGCCCCGATAAAGGAAATTCCAGTGACAATTTGAGCGGCAATTCGTGAAGGGTCGAGTGCCACATTTTGTAATCTCAAGATGTCATAAAAGCCATATTTAGAAACAATCATGAATAAGGCTGAAGCAATTGCAACCACAATATGGGTACGGACACCAGCGCTTTTACGTTGGATAGCACGTTCATAACCAATAATAGCCCCACAAATAGCAGCGACAATAATTCTGAGTAACCAATTAAGTTGAACGGCTAGACTACTTAAAGTAAACATGTGATCACACTTTCTAATTGTATAAGTCCGCTTCTTATTCTAATCTTTTTGGGGATGAATGATAATGGTAAAGTGAAGCTAGCTAAAATGCTAAAAAGCACTTGCATCACTAGTGGGATTCGTGTATTATTGTCTGTGTTGTAAAGCGATACAACGCTGACTTAGCTCAGTTGGCAGAGCACCTCACTAGTAATGAGGAGGTCGAAGGTTCGAACCCTTTAGTCAGCATAATTTAATATTATGCAAATTAAAGAAGTCTATTATTTAAGGTTAAAAGTCCTTGTGGTAATAGGCTTTTTTAGTAATTTACAATTTTAATTGATAGTTATGGAAAGTTGTTAATATTTAGTTTTTGCCACACAAATACCAAAAAAGTTAAATTTGTGTGTGGTAAGCCTGATATTTAGCTATTATAAATACTGATATGTCAGCATTTGTAGCATGTATTTTTGTGTGGTACGAAATAATTAGGGTATAAAAATATGGACTTAAAAGTCCGTATTTAATCCAACATGTCCTGTATGTAAGTATATTAAAGAAAGGGATAAAAAATATGATTGAACATCCATTCTTGTTTGATTCACTAATTCAGCAATCTAAAAGTAAAGAAAGTGTTATTCAACAAACCCAAATGGTTTTTAAGCAGATAGATAAAGTGATTCGAAAAACTCCATATTCTTGGTGTGGATATGATACTTTTGATAAAATGATGGTTTCAGATAATTAAGGATAAATATATGCTGCATAAAAAATCATATCTTACTTCCAGGGCTCTAGGTGGGATAGCCAATTCATTATTTAGTATGGTATTTATATGGTGGCTACAAATATCTACCAAAAGCTCATTTGTTGTTGGAATTTCTGAAGCTATATTCTCAATGACTGCGGCGTTTTCTATATTTTATGGTCCTATCATTGATAAGTCTTCTTTTAAAAAAATAAGTATCTATTCAATGATTGTACAAACAACTTTCTTATTTATACTGACAGGTTCAGTATACTATTTGAGTCAAAATTATAAGGTTGCTATAGTGCTTGCAGGTATCATATCAATTTGTGATGAATTTTTTAATCCTGCTGATCGCGCAATTTTAAAAGAAACAGTAACAAGCACTGGTGAGTTAAATAGCCTGATTTCAAGGGTAAGTGTTATTGATCAATTTGTTAATATTGCTGGAACAATTTTATCGGGGATACTTCTGACGATATTAATTTCCGGTCAAGTATTATTGATATGCTGTTGTTTAAGCTTGGCAAGCGTGGCTATATTGATATATTCTTTGAATAATGTAAAAAACAATAAAGCTTATAGTCAAAAGCACGCTAAAAAATATTGGAAACAAATTTTTAATGGTTATAAATTTATCAAAAACAACAAATTTTTGCGACATTACTTTTGGTCTTCAATATTATATTCTTTTGTTACACCGGCTTTAACAATTTTACTTCCAAGGATTGCTCAAAGTCTTGGCTCAGCTGCATTATATAGCACTTTTTATATTTGCTTTGTATTAGGATTTGTTGTTGGTGCTTATGTATCAAGAAAATTGAAAGTAGAAGTAAAACTAATAGGTATTACTTGGACGCTTAGTTCTATCCCCTTATTACTTATGCTCTTTTTTTATAAAAATTGGTTTATATTTTGTTTTTTGATTCTATTGTTTGGACTGAGTACGAGTATTCATAATATTTTATCTGAAACTATGATACAGATTAAGACAAATGACAGTATATTAGGAAGAGTCTTAACTACAATTAGGACAAGCACCTCTCTTGGCGGACCAATTGGATCCTTGGGTGCTGGCTTATTGTTAGATAATTCGAATGAATTAGTATTAGTGATCATTTGTTTTATTTTGGTGTTTTTTAGTGGGATAAATATTTTGATTGCTAGAAATGATAAAATGTAATTAAATTTACAAAATAGACATGTCAGTGATGAACCATAATTTATAACACAAAGTTTTGTTATATATTTATCGTAGATAATAGTTATTAGGGGCAGTATTTTTAACCGTATAAATAAAAAACAAAAAAAGAAGGAATATTATCTTTTTTCTAAATCTCAAAAATTAGTTTTAGAGGGTATAATCTGTCGTTAAATTTTAGAGAATGGACATAACTCTTGATACAGCAGGCTTAATTGCCTGCTTTTTTTGTGACTAATCCTCAAATAACTCTTTTTTAGGGTGAAAATAGTGTGTTTACTAATGCACTAGATAATATTGCTAATATCTTATTTCAAGCCAAACACAGACACTTTTTCATTTAATTACTAAAATCATACAAATCATCATTTATGAAAACTAAAATTAAAATAGTGACATTTTCAGCATCTTTTTTAAATAAATATTAAATTATATTGACTTATGATTGGCTGCCTATTAAAATCATATTATTATCTTGTGAGGAGAGGAAAGAATATATGAAACATGAACACCTAACTGGAGGCTGGGGGAGCCGTGTCTTACTCGCGGTTTTGCTGGCTGGCCAAATTGCTAGTCTGGGACCTAGTGTTGTTAGTGCCAGTACAAATAAAGGGACCACACATAGTGTTAAATTGCAGGTCTCAAATAAGCGACTTGTTAATAAGACCTTAGCGAAGTACTTGAAGCATGCCAAAAAACGTCATACGACCAGTCGGTTTCAGCCTGATCAAAAGGTTAAAATTATTGTCCAGTTAAAACAAAATCCATTAATTAAATATCGGTTTGCAAACCGGAACAATAAGGCTACGTATAGTCTTAACAAGACTACTGATCAAGTGGCTGATCTGAAGACTAGTCAGACCAGCTTGAAGAATCAAATTTCAGATAAAATTGATCATGATGCAAGTTTTGGCTATTCATATACGAATGTCTTTAATGGCTTTGCCGTGACGTCTAAGTATAAAAATTTAGCTAAAATTAAAAAATTGGCTAATGTTAAGACGGCTTTTGTCTCAGCTACTTATGCGGCTGTACCAACCCTAAAGGGTGATAGTGATAGTGCTATTAACAGTAACGAGCAGATGGTGGGGCTTAGCGACAGTACTAAGTATCAAGGTGCTGGAACAGTAGTTGCAGTTTTGGATACGGGCCTTGACACTAGTCATCCGGCGTTTGCGACGAACCCAGCAACTGCTAAATTGACTGAGGCTAGCATCGCCAAGGTTTTCCCACTTCTGTCGGCTCATACGCGTGATGCGGCAGCGACGGCTGATGCGACTTATCATTCTGAAAAGGTACCTTATACCTTTGACTATGGTAATAACGATACCAATGTCAATCCAGGTAGCCAAGATGATGCTGCTAATCTGGATCATGGGACGCATGTTTCTGGGATTGCCGTTGGGGATGAAGTTAATGGGGAAGGTAAAGTCGTCTTCCGCGGGGTTGCACCACAAGCGCAATTGGTGTCGATGAAAGTCTTTGATGATACGGGGACTGGTGCGACTGATGCCAATATTTTGGCTGCATTAGACGATGCTTATAAGCTTGGCGTCGACGTCATCAATATGAGCTTGGGCTCCCCTGCTGGTTTCACCAACATCGAAGATGCACAAATGAATCAAGTTTACAGTAACTTGCGTACCAGTGGTGTGAACGTGATGATTTCAGCTGGGAATGATACAAATGCTTCCCAGCATAATACGAGTAACACGGACTTGCCACTAGCTTCTGAGCCAGATGATGGCATTGTTGGCTCACCAAGTACCTATTTAGGTGCGACTTCCGTTGCTTCAGCTGATAATACCGAAAATTATGCTAACTACTTTAAGTTAGGCGATCAGAAAGTTTTTTATGCCGATACTAGTAATTCGTTTACGACGTTGACCGATTCGTCATTGGCTTACGTTGTCGTACCTGGTAATGGGACGCCTGATGACTTTAAGCAAGTTGACGTTAAAGATAAGGTAGCATTGGTACAAAGAGGTGGCTTAGCCTTTACAGATAAGATTGCCAATGCCAAAGCCGCTGGTGCTAAAGCTATTTTGGTTTATGATAATACGGATGAACCGTCCCTAATTAATATGGCTACTGCCGTACCATCGAAGTCCTTACCAGCTGCATTTATTTCTCAAGCAGATGGTAAAAAACTAGTGGCGGCTAGTGATAAGACGCTAACGCCAGTAGCAACGCCAGATGTGACTGCAAATACCAAGACTGCTGGTCAAATTTCTGATTTCTCCAGTGAAGGTGTCACGCCGGATTTACAATTGAAACCAGAAATTACGGCACCCGGTGGGAATATTTGGTCATCTGTGCCGACTCAGTTAAAGAAGGCCAATTCCTACGCTAACATGAGTGGGACCTCCATGGCTTCACCGCATATGGCAGGTTTGGCAGCTTTGATGAAGGAATACTTAAACGAGCAATTCCCATCTCAAAATAATGATAGTAAAGAAAAAGTTGCTAATGATTTACTCTTAAGTACCGCACAAGTTATTAAAGATTCAAACGGTAATGCTACCGTTTCACCGAGACGACAGGGTGCCGGCTTAGCCAATATTGCCAAGGCAACCACTTCACCGGCTTACCTGTATACAGACACGGAAACGGGCAAGCCCATCTTGAATCTAGGTGATGATCCAGCTAAAAGCGGTAGTTATACCATGAGTTTCCATATCAAGAATATGACAGATAAGTCACTTACGTATGAAACTAAGGGCACTGCACTGGTTCCTAATACTAAGACAGTTAATGGCCAGACTTATATGGCTGCTTCAGATCAAACAGCACAGGGTGATTGGTCTGGCGATGATACGATTGAAGTTGCACCTTATGAAGATAAGAAGGTTTCAGTCACTTATACGCTAGGTGACCAGGCCAGGGCCTATCTTGATCAAAAGTTTACCAATGGTGGATATGTTGAAGGCTTTGTCGGCTTAAAGAGCAGTGATTCTGATACGCCAGATTTGTCGATTCCATTTTTAGCCTTTTATGGTGATTGGAATCAAGCACCAATGGTTGACGGTGGCTCATGGCTTAGTGGCAGTTCATCACATGCCTATACTGAAGCTGGTTCGGTCTTTAAGATTGGTGGCAATGATCAGGACATCGACTTAGGGCTTAACTTATTTGATAATAATCAGCAGGAAGTGACTGAAGATGAAGCCACTTTATCACCAAATGGTGATGGTTATTATGACAGCCTTGATTACTTCAGTTTGGCGCAATTACGGGCTTCAAAGCTTAATTCATATTCGATTAAGAATGCCAGCGGGAAAGAAGTCTACTCCGATTCTGAAACTGATGTTCCTAAGTCGTTCTATTACGCAACAGCTAGCCAATGGTTAACCTCATCTAACCCTGCCGTCTTTAATGGTTTGGATAGCCGAAATAAAGCTTTGCCAGATGGTCAGTATACTTATACTGCTAAGACGACCCCAGTTTACCAAGGCACAGCTAAGAGTCAGAATAAGCGCGATAGCTTCAGCTTTAAGTTCAATATTGATACCACTGCACCAAGTATTCAAAAGGCCTATGTTTCACATGAAAACGGTAAGACTTATTTGAATGTAGCTGCAACAGATAACGAGAACTTGATGGCTGCTAGACTCTATGCGGTTAATGCTGGTAAGACTGATTTAGATCAACCCGTTGCAGTAGCTAATCTTGAAGGCAAAAACAAGTCAAAAATATTCAAGTTTGATATTACCAATGCAACCACTAAGACTTTCCAAGTCGCAGTGCTGGACTGGGGTTACAATGAAAAAGATGCTAGTGCTAAAGTACCCACAAAAGCAGGTGACTTGACAGTCCACTATGTGAGCCAGTCAGGTAAAAAGTTAGCTAAGAGCAAAGTAGTTAGTGGTAATGTTGATGATCACTTTAGTGTGAAGCCGATCACGATTGCTCACTATAAATATAACCATGCTAACGGTAAAACAAGCGGCCAGTTAACTGAAGCTGCCCAAACTGTTACCTTTGTTTATGACCATGTCACAGCAATTAAGAGCGCTAAGCGGGTTAAAGTCACGGCCAAGGCTGGTGCAACCGTTTATGATGACTATGGTGCTCATGCAAAAGCTACTGGTAAGAAGCTGAAAGCTAAGACGACAGTCAAGGTTTTAAAAGCACTGAAGGTGGGCAAGACTGTTTGGTATCAATTAGGTAAAAAGAGCTGGATTCATGCTAAAGACGCTAAATAAGCGTTAAAGATCACGATTGTTATGATTTTATTTTAAAAGGAACGAGCTGTTTGGTAGACAGTTCGTTCCTTTTTGAGTACGCTATCATGGGGTGTGGTAATGATACTTTATCAGAATTTTAGCTGGAAAAAATAGCCGCGAAAGATTTATCAGTGGCGATTTTTCGCTAAATATTAGATAGCTGTTTCACGTGTAACAGCTTTTAGCGAGCCGGAAAGGATGATGGTCATGAAATTAGGGATTATCGGTTCAGGAAAAATTGTCCATGACTTTTTAACGATTGCGAATCAAGTTCCTGGTTTGGAAATAGGCGCTTTAGCAACGACGGCAAGGAGTTGGTCAGTCGCACAGGAGCTACAAGAAAAATACCAAATCCCACATATCTATCGTGATAATGCTGAACTGTTAGCAGATGCCACGGTTGATACGATTTATGTCGCAGTTCCTAATAGCTTGCATTATGAATTATCAAAAGCTGCTATTTTAGCTGGTAAGCATGTGATTTGTGAAAAGCCACTAGTTTACCGCGCACAAGAGGCACGAGCATTAAAGCAACTAGCTGATGAACGTCGGGTTTATTTGATTGAAGCCATCACTAATTTATACCTTGAAAACTATCAAGCGCTTAAAGCTAAATTGGCAACACTCGGCCCAGTACGCTTAGTTAGTCTGAATTATACGCAATTATCCAGTCGTTATGCAGCGTTTAAAGCAGGTCGTATTTTGCCGGTATTTGATCCTAAAAAGGGCGGCGGTGCCTTGATGGATTTAGGCATCTACAATTTGCATTTAGCGGTTGATTTATTAGGAGCGCCTGCTCAAGCAACGTATTATCCTAATTTGCAACGGGGGACGGATACTTCTGGTGTGGCCATTTTACATTATCCAACCACGGTAGCTGTGTTAGTTGCTGCTAAAGATGCTTATGCTGATACGCAGAGCTATCTTGAAACAGAAAAGGGCACAATTATTATTAACGGTAAGCTGAATGAAATCACATCATTTTCGGTGCAATATCCAGATGGTCAAGTTGAAACGCATAATTTCAATCAGACTAACCATCGTATGATTCCAGAGTTTAGCCAGTTTGTTCAGTGGTTTGATAATCACCAAACGGCTAATATCAATGCACAATTTGATCATAGTGTGGAGACCCTTGAGGTGTTAGAAAAGCTACGTCCTAGTGATTAATGATGGTAATATTGTTCATCAAAAGACCAAACCCGTGCGGCTTGGTCTTTTAGTTTAATTTTTAGTTAATACCGGAGCTACTAGACTAGCGATCAGCGCGTGGGCCGCGCTATACTAGTAAGTGCGATTTAATTAACCATTTTTAGTAGCTATTAAAACAAAAATGCTACTTTTTATTAAGAACAGGGAGAGCTCACCGCGTGAAATATCGACAAATCATTTTAGATGTTGATGATACTTTAATTGATGCGAACAAGACTGAAGATTATGCCGTACACCGCTTGTTTAATCACCATCACTGGCGTTTGACGCCAGAACTGCAGAAGCAGTATCATACTTGGAACCAAGGCTTGTGGCGCCAGTTAGAGCAGGGAAGAATTGGCTATGAGGAATTAAGTCAATGTACTTGGCATGATTTTTTAAAAGCGCGTCTGGGAGTTAATGTTGATGGCCTAAGTATTATGCAAGAGTACCGTTCGTATTTTGGACAATGTCATCAATTACTTCCAGGCGCTCGTGATTTTATGCGCTATGCGAAGCGACAAGGCTATAGTCTGACTGTCTTGAGTAATGGAGAAACAGCAATGCAGCATCGACGGTTACGCGATGCGGGAGTTGAGGATGAATTCGATTTGATTGTCGTCAGTGAAGAGACACACTTTCAAAAACCAGAGGCTGGAATTTTTGATTATTTTTTTAAGCATGCTAAATTTGGCTCAAAGGAAACCCTATTTTTTGGCGATGGCCTGAAATCCGATATTTTAGGTGCAGTTGATTATGGCTTTGATAGTATTTGGTATAATCACCGTCATCGCAAGAACACTTTGCACTTACACCCTTTATTTGAAGTAGATACCTATGAAGCCCTAATTAAGCTAATGCAACATGATTTTAAACCTAAAATGTGATTATTTCCCGGGAA
>DIDI01000008.1 GCA_002418055.1 Lactobacillus sp. UBA5804
CACAATCAGGATGTTGATCATCTAAAACAATCTCTGAGTGTGAGAGTAAAGCCGTTAATAAGCCAATTTCACCAATCACAAACACTTTAATTTGAGTCTTGGGATGTTTGGCTAATAAGTAGCTCGTTGTGGCCATGCTCGGCGTATAGATATGTGCCGTATCAGTCTCTACCCCGTGTCCAGCGAGCTTGGACACCACCATTTGCGGCGTCCGAGTTGTATTATTGGTTAAAAACAAATAAGGCTGTTGGGCTGCTTGTAACCGGTGAACAAAACGAACGCCCGAGGTAATCGTCTGCGTACCACGGTAAACTGTCCCATCTAAATCGATTAAAAAGACATGTCGTGCGCTCACTTAGCGATTCCCCCTTTTTTTAATGACAAACGCATGATGAGCACTATGTTCCTGCTTGAGTACACGTGAATGCGGTTTGATTTTATTCTGATGAACCTTATGAGCAGCAAACGGCCAATCACCAGAAGGCCGTGAACGACGTTTACTCGGCCATTTATGATTAGGACGGCGGCGCCGCTGTTGATAGGTGTGGATAGGGTTCAATAACTTTAAAACAAAATAGCCCCCACCAGGATTACAATACTCGGTCAAGTAATCTACAATCGCCAGCTGACTTTTATCAATTCCTAGATGTGCTTCAGCTTGATAAAACCCTTTTAATCTCAAATGATCACTAGAAACATCCCCTACAATAAAATCATATTGATCCAGATAAGGGTCATATTTTTTGGCTAATAGCGTTAAATCCAAGGCTGCACCCTGGTTAACCAAAACTTGGTATAATTGCTCATTAATTTTCAATTTGTCAGCAGTCTGTTCGACCACTGCTAAATTATGGCGAACTGGCTGCTCAACTTTAAATTTATTAGTTGTTTTTGTATGTTCAGTCATCACACTTTTCCTTTACTATCGGATAACGTTTAGCCAGATATTTACCGACAACTTCGCGCAAAAAATCTGGAAATAGAAATTCATTATCACCCATGATGGCCAAAGTCGGGAAAAATGGCACCAGTACGTAATGATCAAGACACGCTAAAGTATAGTATTCATTAGGATCTATTTCATGACCATTCACATAAACCAAACGATGTGCAACATCGACTTGGATGCCTTTATAGTACATCTCGCCGAAAATCTTACCTCGAAAACTCATTCCCTGTAGATGCAGTTGACGCAAATAATGTCGATTCTTTTCAATTTCCATGACTAAACGCCATAGATCACTTCCCACTAGTGTGGTCCGCACAACATGCATTGGATGCGGCAAAGCTTGCTGTAAATCAAATTTGGTTAACAAACCTGCCTTAAAAGGCGTCAGAAACAAACCTGAACTTAAAATAGCTAGCTCAGTCCCCGCAAACTGACTCATCGCCTCTAGCGTGCAATGCACTGCAGCAGCCTTATCAGCTTCAAATTTGCGCGGTAAAACAGCAACTGGATGCGCAGATAGCTGTGCTTTGCCTTGATCCAAGTAACCCTGAATAATCGCAGCATCGCCAGGCAGCTCCGGCATCGCAGCGACTGGGCGAGTAGTAGGAACAATGGTCTGGACATGATGCGCATCGTCTAGCGTGATGCTGATATCACCGACATAATTCCCCCACTTTCCTGTCTGAGTAATCCAACTATGGCGCACCTTTTCACCATGCTTTAGCAAATCGTGACTATGGCCACCAATAATTAAGTCAATTTCTGGAAAATGCTGACACAACCAGCGATCAGTCAATAGCCCAGTATGATTAACTAGGATTAGAACATCATACCGTCCTGATAGTTCAGGCAATAGCCGGTCCATAGTCGCACCAGCAGTTCTTACTTGCCAATGGTTAGGACCATAAGTTAGTGGATAGGCGGGTGTTAACCCAATAACCGCAATTCGAGTTCCCTTTTTAGTCTCTAGCAGCAAATAATCATGTGCCCAAGTAGGTTTAGTGCCATCTTCTTCTAACAAGTTAGCTAACACCACGGGAAAATTAGCGTGATTAAATAGCCGTTCTAACACGGCATGTGAGTTAGAAATACCTTCATTATTTCCGACCGTCACTGCGTCATAATGAAACTCATTCATAAGCTGAATGTTAGCTTGTCCCTCAGTGGCATCTGTCAAAGGATGGGAACGATCCATAAAATCGCCAGCGTCAAAAGTCAAAACCTGATCCACTGTTTGATCAGCTTGTGCTCGCCGCAAGTAGCGCCCCAGCTTAGGGAAATGCTCAAAATGCGAATGTAAATCATTAGTATGTAAAATTCTCAGTATTTCCATTGCTAATCCTTCTAACCAATCCGATTTGCCTTCAGAATCATCTGATAGGCATCTAACACCTTCCCTGCTGGTTTCTCCCATTCAGTCCATATGGGATTTTCCCACTGCGCCTCATTCATTAATGTCTGTAGCTGATAGTGCTTATTAATGTAATGTTCATAGATAATAAGCGCCTTAGTTCGAGGGATATTTAATTGTAAAATTTTAACTGCTTTAATATAGCCACGATCTGCAGCGAGTTCTGCAATCCCATTCTGATCGATATTAGAGATTTCAAAGTACTTGGAGCCATCAGTTCTAGTCACTTCTTCAATTAGATCTAACGCTTCATATTGTGAATTCATTCAGGCACACCTTAAGTCAATCATGAGTAATATTCATGCTAAATTGTAACACAAATTACACCAATAAAGCGGCTGAGGTCGCTCACCTCTTTTTTACAGCTCAGCCATAGAATATGATAAAATTATAAATGAATTAGTAATAGGAGGAAAATCATGAAATTAAATTACCCAGAGTTAGCTGCTGCCCAAAAAGAAGCAATCTTAGCCGATTTGAAAGAATTGATCGCCATTGATTCATCTGAAGACTTGGATCATGCAAGTCAAGAATTTCCGGTTGGTGAAGGACCGGCACGTGCCATGCAAAAATTTTTAAGCTTCGCGAAGCGAGATGGCTTTGAGGTTGAAAATTTTGCCAACTACGCCGGACGAATTAATTATGGGAAGGGCAGTAAACGGCTTGGCGTCATTGGTCACATGGATGTCGTACCTGCAGGCGATGGCTGGGAGACCAACCCATTCAAATTGCTTATCAAAGCTGGTAAGTTAATTGGCCGTGGCACGAGTGATGATAAAGGACCGGCGCTAGCTGCTTATTACGGTTTACGTTTACTTAAAGATGCTGGTTTCAAACCAAAGAAGAAAATTGATTTTATCTTAGGAACTAACGAAGAGACGAATTGGCTTGATATGGATTATTATTTGGCTCATGAACCTGCTCCAGATCAGGTTTTTTCACCTGATGCCGAATTTCCAATTATCAACGGCGAACAAGGCATTTATACCTTACTGCTCAAATTCAAAGCCAATCCAAGTTCAGCCAGTACACGACTATTAGAATTTAAAGCTGGCATTGCTGAAAATGTTACCCCACAAAAGGCCCATGCAACCATCCTTGTACCGGATGCCCAAGCAGCCGCCGATCAGTATCAAGAATTTTTAAATAAGCAAGCATTAACTGGTAACGCCAAAGCAGACGGTCAACAATTAACTTTAGAATTAACTGGCATTGGTGCACACGCTTCAGCACCAGAAATTGGCCGTAATGCGGCTACTTTCTTAGCGGTCTTTTTAGAGCAATTAGACTTCAAGGGACGCGACGCAGCTTATCTGAAATTCATTGCCGAAGTTGAACATGAGGATTTTCAAGGTAAGAAATTAGGCGTTTTCCATCATGATGAGCTAATGGGTGACCTTTCGAGTGCACCTAGCGTCTTTAGCTATGATGAAGCCGAAGCTACAATTAAAGATAACATTCGCTACCCTCAAGGAACAGATCCACAAACGATGGTTGATCAAGTCAATGCTAAATTTGGTGACATTTTAACTGCTAGTTTTGACAGTTTTGAAACACCCCATTATGTTCCCGCCGATGACCCATTAGTCCAAACACTCCTCTCAGTTTATGAACGTCAAACTGGTCAAAAGGGGCATGAAGTCATTATCGGTGGTGGCACCTATGGACGCCTCTTCAAACATGGCGTGGCTTATGGTGCTCAGCCTGAAGGCGCACCGCTCGTCATGCACCAAGCCAACGAATATATGAAAGTTGATGACTTAATCGCAGCGATTGGTATTTATGCCGAAGCTATTTATGAATTGACTAAAGATTCAGAATAATAAAAAAGCACTGCCGCTTGGCAGTGCTTTTTCTATTCAGCCGACTTATTTGCAGTCGTTGCTTTCTTCATTAATTCATATGGCAGCCGTATCTGCTTTTCTTCAATCTTCTCGCCATTCATCAACTTGGTTAACAAACGCATTGCCACTGCCCCCATATCATAGAGCGGTTGCTTTACTGCTGTTAAGGATGGACGAACGACTGAAGCTAGCTGAGTCGCACTAGCCGTAATAATTTCCAAATCCTCTGGTACCTTTTGGCCCGCATCTAGAGCAGCATTCATGATGCCACAAGCAACCAGATCGCGTGTCACTAGTACTCCATTAATCTGATCGCGTTGTAATTGGGCATACAAGTTATAACCATCGCTATAATCACGCCGCTGATGATACACGTGTGATGGCAGTTGATGTGCTACCACAAACTGTTCGTAAGCTGGTAGACGGTAGTCATGATTGATTGAAGCCTCCTCATTCCCCACGACTAAAGCTAACCGCTGCTTACCATCATTGAGCATGGTATTAAAAGCTTCAGTATCGGCTTTCTTATAGTCAATAGCAACTGATGGATATTGCTGACGTGAATCAACCGTCCCTGCCAATACTACCGGCGTATTGGTGCGTTCAAACGCCTCGACAGTGCTATCAGGTAATTCATTAGACATATAAATTACCCCATCAACCTGTTTATTCAACAAGCTTTGGATAGCCTGACTCTCATTAATGAGTTGATTCTCAATACTCGTGATAATAATATTATATTTATAAAGATGCGCAATATCATCAATCCCTTTTGATAACTCCGCAAAATATAAATTCGTTAAATCTGGCACGACTAATCCAACAGTCGTCGTACGTTTCGAAGCCAGCCCTTGTGCAACAGCATTTGGTTGATAGTGCAACCGATTAATCACATCCATCACACGTTGCCGAGTTTCTTCTCTAACATTACTATTGCCATTAACGACACGTGAAACCGTGGCCATCGAGACCTTGGCTTCGCGTGCTACGTCATAAATTGTCACATCTTGTTTGTGCATTATTTTTCCCCAGTCTCTAAAACCTAATTAGTTAAAATATAACACTTGTCTGGTTATAATGCAAGCGTTTACAGCTTTTCTTTCATTTTTTCATACTTTATCATGATATACTACAATAAAGGATAAGTAAGCGCAATATTAATTAAAAGGAGCATAGATTATCATGAATTTAGATAAGCTGCAGCAGTGGTTGCAGGATAACCAACAAGATATTGCAATGATTTCCAACCCAATTACCATTGCTTATTTTACTGGCTATGAAATGGAACCACACGAACGGATTTTTGTGTTATTAGTTTTCAAAGATGCTGAGCCCTTCATTTTTACCCCAGCATTGAATGTGGAAGAAGCACAGAACTCCGAGTGGAACGGTGATGTCTTAGGCTATTTAGATTCAGAATCACCTTGGGCCATGATTGCAGATGAAATTCAGCGCCGTACCAAAGCCGATGCACGTTGGGCAATCGAACGTGATCATTTACCAGTAGAAAAATTCCAAGCAATGCATTCACAGTTCCCAGATGCTGATTTTTCTGGTAATTTAACCCCCGTCGTACAAAAGATGCGACTATTTAAAACCCCAACTGAAATCAAAAAGCTACAAGGTGCTGGTGCCGAAGCTGATTTTGCCTTCCAAGTTGGCTTTAATAACATCCGCACTGGTGTCACTGAACGGTACATTGCCGGACAGATTGATTATCAATTGAAACTACAAAAAGGTGTTATGCACACTAGCTTCGAAACAATCGTCCAGGCTGGGACAAATGCTGCTAATCCGCATTTAGGGCCAACGATGAATCAAGTTAAACCGAACGAGCTGGTGTTGTTCGATTTAGGAACGATGCATCAAGGTTATGCTTCTGATGCCAGCCGCACGGTCGCTTACGGGACACCAACAGATAAACAACGTGAAATTTATGAAATTGATCGTACAGCACAACAAGCAGCGATTGAAGCTGCTAGACCTGGCATGACAGCGAGCGAATTGGACGCAGTTGCACGCAACGTGATTCGCAAGGCTGGGTACGGCAAATACTTCATTCACCGGCTAGGCCATGGTATTGGCAAAGATGTTCACGAATTTCCTTCTATTGTCGAAGGCAACGATTTTGTCTTAGCACCAGGCATGTGCTTTTCAATCGAACCAGGTATTTACATTCCTGGTGTTGCTGGTGTTCGAATTGAAGATTGTGGTGTGCTCACGAATGATGGCTTTAAACCTTTCACTCACACTGATAAAGCTTTAAAAGTATTGCCACTGCAAGAAAAGTAACTTAACATCAAAAAGCCCCAGGCTGTTAATCAGCTTGGGGCTTTTCAAATAGTGGCTTACTGTTAATCTGCTAAATCATCAGCAGTCTCAGCCGCTTTAGTGTCGCTTTGACGTTCATCTTCTGCCCGAGCTAAATCGCTCGCATCCGTGGCAGCCTTCGTCGCGGTGGAATCGTCGATGACAATATCATCAAAATCTTTGATTTCAGAATCATCTTCAACATCTTTAGGACTAGTACAGAATTGATTTTTAACAAGTTCAGTCCCATTATCATATTTCTTCTTCAAATCTTGTAAGGTATCGTTATCCTTAATCTTAGCTTTAATCTCATCTAATTGATCATCATTCACAATGAGTGAACCGGCTACAAAACCGGCGATTGATCCAACGATGGTTCCAAAAACAAAACTACCTAACTTTCTCATAAGTGGTACCTCCTTAATTGTTACTTTTCTCCACGACGCCGACGACGTCTGGCAAAGACACTCGTTAANNTAGCGGTGCGTAAAAGCGCTGGTATCGTGAAGAGTACGAGAATTAAAAAAGCGACAGCAGCAATCAAGCCCGCCAATACTCCGTATGATAGTTCCATCTCAAACCTCCATTAATAACATCCTAACAAAAGTCTAGCATGAAAAGCCTTCATTCTCAATCAATTAATGTTCTGGTAGACTATTATTTATAATGAATATGAGGTATTTCAATATGATGAACGCACTATTTCACATCTCTAAAACAGGGATCGCAATTGACTGGGACCAAATTGGTCAACACGTATTAACGATTGTTTGGCAATTAGTTATCACAACCGTTGTCTTCCTAATTATTTCAAAATTAGGCGAACGCCTGATCAGACGCTATGCTACCAACCATAACCGAAAACTTACCAAGCGTTCTAAAACTCTTGCGGCCTTAACCAACAGTATTTTCCACTACTTAGCTATCTTTTTTTACTTTTTTGCAATTTTGTCCATCGTGGGTGTACCAATTGGCACCTTACTCGCCTCAGCCGGCATTTTTTCCTTGGCCTTAGGTATGGGCGCACAGGGCTTTGTAACGGATATCGTGAACGGCTTTTTTATCTTGAGCGAAGCGCAATACGACGTTGGTGACCTCATTCAAATTGGAACTAGTGTTGGTACCGTCCTACAATTAGGGCTACGAACAACCAAGTTAAAGGCTTCTGATGGTTCTATCATTTTTATTCCTAATCGCAATATCACGATTGTTAAGAACTTAGCTCACGGCGGAATTGGTCTTAGCTTGGACTTTGAATTAGCTGCGGATAACGACTTAGCTGATGTCACCCGCGTATTTGGCGAGGCTAATCAAACCTTCAAAATTGCCGCTAAAAGGCTTGTCTCTGGTCCCACAGTTATTGGCGTCATGGCCCAAAATGGACTAAAAATCACCTATCGCTTGCACTTCCAAGTTGTCCCTGGAAGCGAAAGTTTGGTACGTAATGCGGCTTATCGTCATTATCTTGCCTGTTTACATCAGGCAAATATCACGTTAGCTCAAACTAGTACCACGACAGTTAAACCAAGTTCACTTTCCTAATCAGTTTGCGCAGCCAACCATGCTGGCAGCGCAATGAGTAATTGCTTAATCGCTTGCCCCCGATGTGATATGGCATTTTTTTCGGCAACGGTCATTTCAGCAAAAGTCTTTTCTAATTTTGGAACCCAAAATAAAGGATCATAGCCAAAACCATCAGCGCCAACTGGGTGAGTTAAAATTCTGCCAGTAATCGCACCAGTCACAACTAAATCTGCTTCAGGATGATTGGGTACCGACGCCACAATCGTCGTTTTAAAAGTAGCCGTACGTTTAGCGCTCGGTACCCCACCTAAATTAGCTAACAATTTAGCATTGTTTAAAGCATCATCATGGTCCCCTGCATACCGGGCTGAACGTACCCCGGGTTCACCAGCTAAAGCGTCAACGGCTAAGCCAGAATCATCCGCAATCGTAATCAAACCGCTAAAATCCGCCAAAGCATGGCTTTTCAATTTAGCATTTGCAACAAACGTATGCCCTGTTTCGGCCACAACTGGTGGACAATCTAAATCTTGATTGGCTAGTAATTGATACGCTAACCCAGCCTGAGTGAAGGCTTGTTTTAATTCTCGTAATTTACCTTGGTTCGTCGTTGCCAATAGTAATTGTTGCATTATGGTTTCACCTCAGTGGTTACTTGTTGTACAGTTAAGCCGGCCTCTCCTAAAAAAGGTCTGGCAAGCTTTTCGAAATGAGCTGGGTCGCCAGTTGTATAGTACTCATGGTAGACAGAATGACCAGAACTTTGCAGGTCATCACGTGCTAACACATTAGCAGTATATTGTGCTACTTGCATTGCTGGATCAACAATTTTGACTTGTGGTCCTAACACCTGTCTAAAAGTCGATGCAATCAGTGGGTAATGCGTACACCCCAAAATGAGCGTATCAAAGTCATGACCTTGTAACGGCTTTAAACTTCCTTGCACGGTTACTAAATTTTGACTTCGACTAGCTTGAGCTTCAACTAACGGTGCCAATTTAGGTGTTGCCAGTTCGGTTACCACCAGTTGGGGATTACGCATGTGTAGTTCATGTGCATAAGCATGTGAATGAATCGTCACACTAGTTCCAACTACCGCAACATGCTTCGTATCCGTGGTTTTGCTAGCTGCTAACGCACCTGACTGGATTACCCCAATGACTTGCGGTGCAATTTCTTTTTGAATAGTCGCCATTGCGACCGCAGTGGCGGTATTGCATGCAATGATGAGCAATTTAATTTGATGCGACATTAGAAATGCCACGCTCCGCCGCGTTAATGCAATAATTTCGTCTTGGCTACGATCACCATAAGGCATATGTGCATTATCCCCAATAAAAACTGTGGATTCATTGGGCAATTTTTCAATCACCTTTTTGACAACGCTTAACCCACCGACACCAGAATCTAACAAGCCAATTGGCCGATCATCCATATGCAAACTCCTTGAAAAAATCATTTTATACTGTTACCAGTTTACGGTAAAATAGACATAATTAAAAGGGATGAGGAACTTATGGAAGAGAACACAGAACATTTAAATGAGAACGTCTACTTCGTGAATCAACTATATCGTGATTTTCTATTACCAACCATTTTAGGCGAAGATGATACAAGCGTCCTTTACTGGGCGGGCAAACGGATTGCTAGGCATTATGACTTAAGCAGCTTTGAGGACTTAGCAGATTTTTTTAATCATGCCGAATTTGGAACGATTACCAAGGTAAAGGAACGACGGACAGCTATTATTTATGAGTTATCAGGACAAACTGTGATTGACCGTCTTGGTAGTAAGAGTAATGAATTTTCGCTTGAAGCTGGGATGATTGCCGAAACCCTTGAACGCAGTAATGGACAGAAGACCGAATGTGAGGTCGCGATTATGACCAAAGATCAAAAGGTACAATTCACTGCTCGGTTTAATTAATGCTAGAATAAGATAAATTCATTTTACGAAGGAGGAGTTTAGCATGTTTCAAGAATTTAAGAAGTTTATCGCCCGAGGTGATGTCATGGACATAGCGGGTGGTGTGATCATGGGGTAAGCGTTTACTGCCATTGTCACTTAATTGGTTGATAATA
>DIDI01000038.1:0-374 GCA_002418055.1 Lactobacillus sp. UBA5804
ATTAAACTAATTGCTGTGCACAAAAAAGACGACCTTGCGGTCGTCTTTTCATTGCAATGGGCCGTGTTGTCATACGTTACAACACAGATGCCATATTTTTAACCCTAACTGACTAATCTGCATGATTACCAAAAATACCTGTAACGGTTCGTTCAATGTATTCAGCAGCTTTTGGAGTCTGATACAAATCCACCCCTCTTTTGGCAAAGATGTTGGCTTGCGTAATGGCCTTCATAGCAGCCACGACAACCGGCTCTTCCAAGTTATCTAATGCGGGTAACGACCATGAGCCTTGCTTACCAGCACCGTTTAAAAACACCAATCTTAAAGTTTTAGTTGTTGTCATATTTATTCCCCTCAAAAAGTAACGAATC
>DIDI01000038.1:525-3952 GCA_002418055.1 Lactobacillus sp. UBA5804
TTTTGGTGTAATTAACTGCGCAGTTAGCTTACATTAATACTAACGATTGAGTGACGGGAAATTAAACAAATTATTTTAATTTATTGACAAAATATTTGATACGCAAAATTCTGGTATAATAAGGAACTAGAGCATTATTTGGGAGGTAACTGATATGAAGAAATCGACTTTAGTCGCCATTGCAACTGTCATCATCCTAGCTGTACTTGGCGGTGGAATCTTTTTTGCCAACAGACAAGCTAAACAAGGACGAACCAACGCAGCTTACAATAGTGCAATGACCGATGGTAAAACAGCGGTCGTGCAAAAACATTACGATGCAGCTATGGCTGCTTTTAACCAAGCTTACAGTATTAAGGCAACGCCACTGGCTAACATATATGCCAGCCAAGCGGAACATATGGCGACTGCCACCGCTGATCTTAAACGTGGCGCCTATCAGTTAGCCCTTAGCGCAATTAAGCGTGTCTTAGCGCCTGCTAATGGCTACAGCCTGCTGCGGCAACAAGCACGAGCGCTTAAGCGCAGTGTTCTTAGTGCCCAAGACAACTACGAGCATGAAATCAAGCCGTTAATGCAAAACGCTCTGAAAGCTGAAAATAAGGGTAGCTATCAAGCGGCGGTAGGATATTACCAACAAGTATTAGCCCTACCTTATATTACCGGCAGTGCCTACCAGCGTTATCTAGCTGAAGCTAAACAAGGGTTAAAAGATGCCAAGTCCCAAGCAAATAGTAATGATGCCAGTGATAGTTCATCAAGTAATTCATCAAGTAGTTCAGCGAAGAACACCAAAAAACAAAAAATAGCGAGAAATAAACAACCTAAAACGCCAGTTGAAGGCAAAGGTGCTGCTGCCGGTAATCAAAAGGTTCAAGGTAAAACTGTTGACAGTAGTACGGTTGAAGCCATCCGGAAACAGCTAAATCAATTAGGCTTTTATGCTAACTCTTGGAGTCCACAAGATATTATTAATCTTTATCGTCAAGCAGCTGCTAACGGCCACACCCAACCTAGCCAAATTACAGCTCAAGATGTCCGCAATTGGTTACAGAAATAGCGATTTAGTTGCTTTTCTATGCTAAACTAGGTAAGATACTAGTGACTTTTGTCTGAATTTTTATAAAGGAGCGCACTACCTTGACTGAAGAAGAAAAAAATACGCAAGCTGACGATGACTTACTTAAAGTCGTCATGCCTGAAGCTGAGCGTGTCACCATGCCCGAGGAAAGCTATAAAGAACAACCAGAATATCTCAAGAATTTCACTAACTTTTATATCTCAGAATTTGATCAGCACGACTTAGAATTAATGAACCTATTTGATACTGATCACAATATGGTAGATATTAATCAATACCTGATTAATAATAAAGTGCTCTCACGTCGTTCCCTCATTAAGCACATCTTGCGTCGTCACGCCGATAACTTCTTAAATTTATTGGCTGAAATTGAAAAAGAAGCTGAAGTCAAACCGGCTGAAATGACTGATTACGCTGATTGGGAGAAATGGTACGAAAAACGTCGGCAACAAATCCCTGGTTCTTTATCTTAATGCTTGCCTAACTAACTCAAATGTCGGAAAATAGATTCCATTAAAGAATGTCATTTGACATTCTTTTTTTAATTATTCCAGCTTTGAAGGAGCATATTATGGATTCAACAAAAAAGCGACTCACGGCTGCTGGTTTTCTAATCACCATTGGAATTGTCTATGGCGATATTGGAACTAGCCCACTCTACGTCATGAAGGCAATTCTAGCCGAAAATGGTGGCATTGCCAATGCCAGTCGCGAACTGATTATTGGTGCTATTTCACTGATTCTGTGGACGGTAACTTTACTGACCACGGTTAAATACGTATTAATTGCCTTAAAGGCGACTAATCATGGTGAAGGTGGGATCTTTGCACTTTACGCTTTGGTCCGTAAACGTGCTAAATGGCTCGTCATTCCCGCCCTAGTTGGTGGTGCTGCTTTGCTAGCAGATGGCACCTTAACTCCTGCCGTTACCGTAACGACTTCAATTGAAGGACTTAAAGGCATGATGTTTGGCAAGCATGTCCTGGTCTCAACTCAGAGTCAGGTATTAGCGATTACCATCGCCATCTTATTACTACTCTTTGTCATTCAACGTATGGGAACGACCTTAATTGGACGTGGATTTGGGCCAATCATGATTCTCTGGTTTGGCTTCTTGGGCGTCATTGGGATCATGAACGTGGCTCATGATTGGTCAATTTTGGAAGCAATCAATCCTATCTGGGCCGTTCGTATTTTATTTAGTCCAATGAATAAAGTTGGGGTCTTTATTCTCGGATCGGTCTTCCTAGCGACTACGGGAGCAGAAGCGTTATATTCTGATGTTGGTCATGTGGGGAAAGCTAATATTATTGGCTCTTGGCCATTTGTCTTTATTTGTCTCACCCTCAATTACCTCGGACAAGGGGTTTGGATTTTACAGCACACGGGTTTTAGAAACCCCGGAGCTGATTTTAATCCTTTCTTCGAGGCAGTCCCGCTCCCACTTCGTTTATTTGCCATTATTTTAGCAACCTTCGCAGCGATTATCGCGTCACAAGCTTTAATTACTGGATCGTTCACGCTCGTCTCCGAAGCCAGTGGGTTAAAATTCCTCCCGAAAATGAACATCACTTATCCTTCTAATGAACACGGGCAAATCTATATTCCGGCCGTAAATAAGATGTTGTGCATTGCCACGATCGCTATTGTCTTGTTCTTCCAAACATCGCAACATATGGAAGCTGCTTATGGTTTAGCCATTACGGTCACCATGCTGATGACAACTGTGCTATTAACGGAATATTTAGGTAATAAAGGCTTTGCCTGGCCTTGGCGCACCCTGTTCCTCATCTTCTTTGGTTTAATTGAGGTCATGTTCCTCATTTCCAGTTTAGTAAAATTCGTCCATGGTGGTTATGTCACCGTCATTATTGCCGGACTCATTGGCATTATCATGTATATTTGGTTCTTCGGCAACAAAGTTCGCGACAAACGTGAAGCCAAAGATTCCTATGTCCGCTTAGATGAGTACACAACGATGCTAACTGAGCTCTCACACGATACGGATTATCCCACTTACGCCACCAATTTAGTCTACATGGCCAAGGTAAAGGATAATGAATTTATCAAGCGCGAAATTCTCTATTCTATCTTAGATAAGCGTCCGAAACGGGCGAGTGCTTATTGGTTCGTAACCGTGAATGTCACGAACGAACCGTATACCGCGCGCTATGCAATTAATACTTTCGTCACCAAGAATGTCATCCATATTCAGCTCTACCTAGGATTTAAGAAACAGGCGAGTGTGAATATCTACTTGCGACAAATTGTCCATGATTTAATCGCTGACGGAACGATTGAAGCCCCACCACACGCTTACACCACCACCCCCGGGCGCGATTTCGG